>DATIYD010000070.1:0-14679 GCA_035517975.1 Thermoleophilia bacterium
GTGGGCCGCGCCCGCCGCACGTCCCCACGACGTGCGGCGGGCGCGGCCCTCAGGGGCGCGCTCCCGGGCGACCGGCGGACCGGCCGATAGCGACGCTCACTTGATCGTCACGCGGATGGTCTTGGCGGCCGAGAGGTTGCCGGCCGGGTCGCACAGCCGCAGGACCGCGGTGTAGGTGCCGCGCGGCCGTGTCAGGCGCAGCTTGACGGTCTGCCACGAGCCGACGTGCCGGGTGGAGAGCGTGGAGGTGTACTTCACGACGCGCTTGCCCACCTTGCGCGAGAGCGTGACGACCAGCTTGCAGGTGCCGCCGGCGTCGCGGGCGCGCAGGCGCAGCGACAGCGAGCGGCCGCGGTGCACGGTGACGCGCTTGGCCGAGCGCAGGGTGAACGCCGGGCGTGTCGTGTCGATGCGCACAGTGACCTGCCTGGCCAGCGAGGAGTCACCGTTGCCGGCATTGTCGATCGAGTAGTAGCTCACCGTGTGCAGGCCATCGTTCTTGTGCGTCGCCGGCGCCGCCACCCTCACCGAGGAGACGTACGGCGTCCAGGCGCCGTTGTCGATGCGATAGAAGGTCGCGTTCACGCCGGACTGCGCGTCGCCCGGTGTGAGCAGAACGATCGCGTCGGTCCGCTGTGGGGTGGCCGGCGCGGTCGCCGTGGTCACCGGTGGCGTCGTGTCGATGTTGACGAAGCCCGTGCTCGGCAGCGGGTGGTCGTTCACGTCGTCGCTCGAGCGGTAGTCGACCTGATGCGAGCCGTCGCCGCTCACGCTGAACGGCGCCGTGTAGGTCTGCCACTGCCCCTGGTCCACGCGGTACTGCGTGACGATCGTGCCGCCGCCGCCCGACGGCGTGAGCGTGATGGTGGCGGCGCTGTTGCGCCAGCCGGTGTGATCGGTGCCGGCCAGGCCGCTCGCCAGAGTGATGAGAGCCTGATCGGGAGCGATGTTCACGTAGCCGGTCTGCGTGTCTTCGCGGTTGCCGAGGCAGTCGACCGACCAGTAGGTGATCTCGTGCGACTGCACGCCGGCGACCGTGAAGGCGCCGCCGTACTGGATCGGGTCGCTGCCGTCGAGCGTGTACCAGGTAGTCGTGTCGCCGCAGCCGTCGTCGTGGGCGGTCAGGGTGACCTGCTGGGCGTCGTGCACCCAGCCGGTGTCGGGGCCGGCCACGAGACCGTCCGCCGTCGTGGCGGGCGCCGTCGTGTCGATGTTGACGTAGCCGAGGTGCGTGTCGCCGACGTTGCCGGCGGCGTCGACCGCGTAGTAGCTGACCACGTGCGGGCCCTCGCCGGCGACCACGAAGGGCGCCGTGTAGTCGGGCTGCGCGATGCCGTCGACCGAGTAGCAGATGGCGGCCACGCCGCCCGTCGTGCCCGAACCGGCGTCGGTCGCCTGCAGGGTGACCGTCTGGGGCCGGGTGGTCCAGCCGGCGCCCTGGGCGCTCAGGCCGATCGCGCCGCTCGTGGGGCCGAGCGAGTCGATGTCGACCCAGCCGCTCTCGGTCGTCTCGACGTTGCCGGCCTTGTCCACGGAGAAGAAATCGACTCGATGCGAGCCCTCACCGGCCACCGTGAAGGTGCCCTTGTAGGGCTGCATGCCCTGATCGTCGACCTGGTAGGAGGTCGCGGCCACGCCGGAGTCGGCGTCGCTCGCGGCGAGTGTCACGTCGACCGGGCCGGGCTGCCATGCGGTGCCGGCGGCGGTGGAGAGGTCGGCCGAGCTCGTGACCGGCGCCACCGTGTCGATCTGCGGCGTCAGAGTGTTGCCGGCCTCGACGTTGCCGGCGTTGTCGGTCGACCAGTAGGTGACTGTCGTCGCGTCGGAGACCGTGAAGGGCTCGTCGTAGGTCTGAACGGCGCCGTTACCGATCCTGTAGGAGGTGCTCGCGACGTCGGAGCCACCCTGATCGGTGGCCGACAGGGTCACCTGCACGGAGCCGTTCGTCCAGCCGCTCGGGTCGGTCGTCGCGGTCGTGACCGGCGCGATCGTCTCGATCTGCGGCGTCAGGCTGTGGTGGACCTCTTCGTTACCGGCGTTGTCGGTCGACCAATAGGTGACCGTCGTCGCGTCGGAGACGGTGAACGGTTCGTCGTAGGTCTGCACGGCGCCGTCACCGATCTGATAGAAGGTGGCGGCCGTATCGGAGCCACCCTGATCGGTGGCCTGCAATGTGATCTGCACCGGGCCGTTCGTCCAGCCATGGGGGTCGGTCGTCGCGATGGTGACCGGCGCCGCGAGATCGATCTGCGGCGTCAGGGTGTTGCCGCCCTCGACGTTACCGGCCTGATCGGTCGACCAGTAGGTCACGGCACTCGCGTCGGAGACGCTGAACGGCCCGCTGTACGTGTGCGTCTGGCCGCTACCGATCTGATAGAACGTCGCGGCGAGGCCGGAGCCGCCCTGGTCGGAGCCCGACAGGGTCACCTGCACCTGACCGTTCGTCCAGCCGCTCGGGTTCGTGGCGGCCGTAGTGACCGGTGAGGCGAGGTCGAGGTTGACGTAGCCGGTGTGATGCGTCTCGGCGTTGCCGGCATTGTCGACCGACCAGTAGGTGATCGTGTGACTGCCGGCCCCGGACACCTGGAACGGCGCGCCGTAGGTGTGCTGCACGCCGTCGACGGTGTAGTAGGTGGCCGACACGTGCGACAGCGCGTCGCTCGCCGTGAGGGTGACTGTCTGGCTGTTGGTCCAGCCGGTCGAGTCCGAGGCCTGCAGGCCGCTCGCCGACGTGGTCGGCGCGACGGTATCGACGTTGATCTGACAGGTGCTGGTCGGACCGGCGACACCCTTGTTGTCGATGGCCCGCACGTGCAGGTACCAGGTGCCGTCGCTCACGCCGTTGAACGTGGCCCCGAGCTTGCCCGAGGCCGACCGGTAGTAGCCGCTGCCGAGCAGCACGCTCACGGTGCCGTCGCTTTCGTTGGTCGCGGCGATGTCGCCGTAACCGTCGCCGTTGAAGTCGCCCAGCGCGACCCAGAAGGGGCCGTTGCCGGTCGCGTAGTCGGCGTGCGCGGCGAAGGTGCCGTCGCCGTTGCCGAGCAGCACGCTCACGTTGTTGGCGGAGTGGTTGACCGTGACGATGTCGACGTAACCGTCGTGGTTCAGGTCGGCGAGTGAAAGCGAGTAGGGACCGGCGCCCGTGGCGTACTCGACGTTGGTCGCGAAGGTGCCGCTGCCGTTGTTGATCAGCACGCTCGCGGTGCTGTTGTAGTTGGCGGTCACGATGTCGAGCTTGCTGTCGCCGTTGCAGTCGGCCAGCTCGACCGTCTGCGGCGTTGCGCCGCACGCGTAGTTGACGGCGGTCTTGAAGGTGGTGTCGCCGTTGCCGATCAGCACGCTCACGTTGTTCGTGGCGTAGTTGGCCGTGACCACGTCCTGCTTGCCGTCGCCGTTCAGGTCGCCGATGGCGATCGAGGTCGGATGCGTCGCCGTGCTGTAGGTGACGGGCGCGGCGAACGTGCCGTTGCCGTTGTTGCGCAGCACGCTGATGTTGTCGGTGCCGGCGTTGGCCGTGATGACGTCGGGCTTGCCGTCGCCGGACAGGTCGCCCAGGCGCATGCACTCGGGCGAGGTGCCGGCGCCGGTCGTGTAGTCGACCGCCGCCCGGAACGTGCCGTCGCCGTTGCCGAGCAGCACGCTGATCGTGCTCGCCGCCTCGTTACAGCTGACGATGTCGAGCTTGCCGTCGCCGTTCACGTCGCCGACCTGCAGCGACCACGGGTTCGTGCCGGTGGCATAGCTCACCGCGGACCTGAAGGTGCCGTCGCCGTTGCCGAGCAGCACGCTGACCGTGTTGGAGCCCGAGTTCTCGGCCACGAGGTCGAGCTTGCCGTCGCCGTTCAGGTCGGCGACACGGTCTTCGGCCGGGCTCGAGCCCACCGTGTAGTTGACCCTCGCCAGATACGACAACGCCGCCCCGGAAAGGACGGGCGGCACCGTGTTGGCGCTCTGGTCGAAGGTGAACGAGTAGCCGGCGATCGTGCCGCCACCCGTCTCGGTGGCCGCGTTCCACACGAAGGACGCGGTGACCGCCGGGTACCAGGCGGCCGGGTCGGGATGCGTCGTCGAGACGAGATCGGGCACCGCGCCCGGCGTGCCGGCGGCCAGGGCCGGGCTCGCCCAGATCGCCAGTGCCGTCGCGATCGCCATCATCATGAGAGCGATCGCGCCGCCCCGTGTCAGCTTCCGAACCGCGGTCATCGTTACCTCCGCTCGAGCGCAGGGCCGGCAGGTGCCTGCCGACCCCCTCGCGTTTTCTCTGCTCCTGCTCTCTGACATCGACCCGTCGCTGCGCCGTCCCCATGGGACATCCGTTTAGTGACTACCTCATACTAAGGAACCGATGAAGAATGATTCGGGGCGTCCCGACAGGCTCCTCCCGCTCGTCTGGCGGTGGTTCGGCCGGGCTCCGCGGCCACACGGGCGGCCGGTCCCTCGCCAGTTCGAGCCGTGTCCCGGTTCCCCTCCCCCTCGAAAGCGGGCTCCCTGCCTATCGCTCCCAGGAACCCCGGCGCCCGACCACAGTCTTGTACGAGGAGTGGCACGTACTGGTGTGACGGCGGAGGAAGCGTTGAGTCCACGACCATGGAACCGGGCGAAAGGTATGGCGTGTGTCCTGGGTTCCGTGCTGGGCGTTCTGGTGTTCCTCTCCAGTCCACCGGCGTTCGCCGGCACGTCGCACGATCTGGGCCGCACCCTCTCCGGTCCGGCTGTACGACAGGCCGCGGTGGAGCCTTGCCCGGCGCCTTACCCTGCCACCGCGACCTGCGCCTCTCCTGTCGTGCGTGTCACGCGCCCCGCCGGCCTGCGCTGCGGCGCAGCCGCGACGGACCCGGCCGTGAGCTGCGTCACCGCCCTGAACTGGGCTGGTTACGATGCCACCGGCGGCGGCTTCACCAGCGTGACGGCGACCTGGGTCGAGCCGGTGGTCAGCCCCGCCGGCTCGACCCAGACCTACGCGAGCTTCTGGGCCGGCCTCGACGGCGACGGCAGCGCGACGGCCGAGCAGACGGGCACAGCGATCTGCAGCCGCAACGGCGTCGTCACCCACTACGCCTGGTATGAGATGTATCCCGCCGGCGAGGTTCGCGTGCCCGGCTTCACGGTCGCCGCCGGCGACGTCGTGACGGCGACGGTCCGCAGCGACGGCCGCGGCAGCTTCACGCTGAGCCTCGCCGATCGGACCAGCCACGCCTCCTTCAGCACGACGCGCCCCGGTCCGGCCGGCGCGGCGGCGTCGGCCGAGATCGTCGCCGAGGCGCCGACCGACGCGTCGCTCGGCCGCCTCATCCCGCTGGCCGACTTCGGCGCCGTCGACTTCAGCGCGTGCGCCTTCAACGACCGGCCGCTCGGGGCCGGCGCGCGCACCCGTATCGACATGGCTTCGCAGGACGGCGCGATCGTCGCCGCAGCCTCGGGCCTCGCCGCCGACGGCGCCGGCTTCTCGGTGACCGAGTGCGCCGGCGACACCGTGGCGCCGGTCACCGTGGCCGTCGGCGCAGACGCCCTCTGGCACAACCGCCCCGTAACCCTCGCCTTCGCCGCCACCGACGCCGGCAGCGGGGTCGCCTTCACCGAGTACAAGCTCGACCAGGGCGCCTGGACCGAGGCGAACGACCTGACGGTCGCGGCGCCGGCCGACCACTCGAACGACGGCTCGCACACGATCCTCTACCGCTCCGCCGACGGCGCCGGCAACCTCGAGCCGGCGCGCGTCTGTACCGTGAACATCGACACCCGCTCGCCGCGCACGGTGGCCGACCGGCCGGTCACCACGCGCCGCGGTGGTGTCGCGAGTCTCGCCTACGCCGTCGACGGACAGGGTTGCGGCGCTCCGACCGCCGACGTCACCATCAAGGTGCGGACCGCCGCCGGCCGGCTCGTCAAGACGATCGTCGCGCACGGCGTGACGCTCGACACCGCGCTCGTGACACGGTTCGCCTGCCGCCTCGCCGCCGGCCGCTACCGCTTCTCGGTGGCGGCCGTCGACGCCGCCGGCAACAGGCAGTCGACCATGGGGGCCAACACGCTCACCGTCCGGTAGTCACCTTCGCTCGAGGACAGGTCTCGCCCCTGACCCAGGCAGACCTTTCACGGCCGACGAGCCTCGCCCCTGACCTGGCGAGGCACCCCTGCGCCGGTGAGCCCCGCCCCAGACCGGAGCGGGGCTCACCGCGCGAATGGGCTCCCCGACACCGCGATCGCACCCGGCCCGCGGCCTCTTGTCCTGGGCTAGACTTGCCGAAGATCAGGACCAGCGGCCGGAGATGCGCACCGACGGCGGCGTCGGCGGAGCGGGGGTTGACAGTGGCACTGGCGAACATCGTCCTCGAGCAGATGGGCACGGGCGTGATCGCCGTCGACAGCGACGGCCGCGTCGCGCTCTACAACCGGGCGGCCCAGGACATCCTCGGCGTGCCGGCGCCGACGGTGCTCTCGCGCAGCTGCGCCGAGCTGACCGACGGCGAAGAGCCCATGCGCTCCGTCGCCGAGACGCTGGCCGCGGGCTTGCGGGTGGGGCGCAGCCAGGCACGCGCCCAGCTCGAGGTCGACACCGCCGGCGGGCGCCGCGTGCTGGGCTACGGTCTTCATCTGCTCGGCGAACCCGCCATCGTCGCCATGATCTTCACCGACCTGACCCAGACGCTCGACCGCGAGCGCCGGGCGCACGCCGAACGGCAGGTCGCCGACGCGGGGCGCCTGGCCAGCGCCATGGCCCACGAGCTCAAATCGCCCCTCGCGACCATCGGCCTCTACGTCGGCCTCTTGCGGCGGCAGCTGCCCCCCGAGGGCCCGGCGCTGGGCAACCTCGACGTCATCGCCGCCGAGCTCGCCGACTGTCAGTCACGCCTCTCGACCATCCTGCACTCCATGGCCGGCGCCGCGGCGAGCGGCGCCGGCGTGCGGCTGAGCTCGCTGCCCGCGGTGCTCGCCTCTGTGGTCGACGAGCAGCGGCTGCGCGCGCCCGGCACCGACCTGCGGCTCTCGGTCTCGTGCGACGCGCGGGTGGCGCTCGACCACGCCGCCCTGTCGTCGATCGTCGGCAACCTGGTGAGCAACGCGGTCGAGGTGAGCGGCGGCGCCGGCCCGGTCGAGGTGACGCTCTCCCGCGACGACGGCGTGGCCCTCGTCTCGGTCGCCGACCGCGGCCCGGGACTGCCCGACGGCGATGTCTTCACGCCGTTCTTCTCGACCAAGGCGCAGGGCACCGGCCTGGGGCTCTGGCTCGTGCGGCGCCTGGCCCTCGAGGCCGGCGGCGACGTCGCCGCCGGCGACCGCGAGGGTCGTGGCGCCGTCTTTTCCGTGCGCCTGCCGATCGCCGATCGCGCCCGTCTTGCCGGCCGCCGGGTGCTGGTCGTCGACGACGACCGGCACCTCACCAACGCGGTGGCCGCGGCGCTGCGCGACGCCGGTTGCACGGTCGCTACCGCAGACTGCGCCGAAGACCTCGTGGGCGCCGCTGCGAGCCCCTCGGCCGACTGCGCCGTCCTCGACTTCCACCTGCCCGGCATGAACGGCGTCGAGGCCGCCACCCGGCTCGGCGGCCTGCCGGTCGTCGTGGTCTCGAGCGACGAGGCATCGGCGGCGGCGACGCTGGCCGCCTCGGGAAAGGACAATGCCTGGTTCATGGCGAAGCCGTTCCCGATGGACGATCTGCTCGACGCTCTCTCCCTGCTCGTGGCGCGCCGCTCGTGAGCATCCGCGTCATCATCGCCGACGACCACGCCCTGTGGCGCGCCGGCCTCGCCCAGATCCTCGAAGCCGAGGGTCTCGAGGTCGCCGCCCAGGCCTCGACCGGCGACGAGGCTCTCGATACGGTGCGCGACAATCCCGGCTCGGTGCTGCTGCTCGACATCTCGATGCCGGGCCGCCTCGACGGCCTCGCCACCTCGGCGCGGCTCAAGGAGCGCGGCGACGACGTCAAGGTCATCATCGTGAGCGGCCGCGACGATCGCGACGCCCTGTTCAGCGCGATCACGGCGGGGGCCCGCGGCTACATCGCCAAAGACGCCGACCCGGCCCAGCTGATCGGCGCCATCCACCTCGTGGCCGGCGGCGGCAGCGCCTTCGGAGGCTCGGTGACCGAAGGTCTGGCCGGCGGCGTCACCGGTCTCGACTACTCGCCCGGCGAGTACGAGCGCCGGCGTCTCGACCTGTCGGAACGCGAGCTGCAGATCCTGCGGCTGCTGGCGACGCCACTGACCGCCGCCCAGATCGCGAGCCAGCTGTTCCTGTCGACCAAGACGGTGCAGAACCACACCTCGTCGATCTATCGCAAGCTCGGCGTGCGGAGCCGCTCCGAGGCCGTGGTCAAGGCGATGGAGCTGCACTTCATCTCGAGCAGCGGCTCCTGACGCCGAGGTCGTCGCGACCGCGTCGCGCGGCTCGCGTGGCACAAGCCCCGGTCCGCTCGTCTCGGATCGTGGAGCTCGCCCGTCTCAGATCGTAAAGCCCGACCCGCTCATGTCGCGGGGCTCGCCCGTCTCAGATCGTAGAGCCCGTCCCGCTCATGTCGCGGGGCTCGCCGCGGTCGGCAGGACGCTGGCGGCATCGATCACGACCCGATCGCCGCCTCGCCGCTTGGCGGCGTACAGTCCCGCGTCGGCGATCCGCACGAGCCCGGCGACGGTCTCGCCGGACGCCTCGCGGCACCCGGCGACCCCGATGCTCGCGCTGGTGCGCACGAGCTCGCCGCCATGCCAGACGGCGACGCCGGCGACCGCCGCGCGCAGGCGTTCGGCGATCACGCCCGCGCCCTCGCCGTCGAGGTCGGGCAGCACGGCGCAGAACTCGTCGCCGCCGTAGCGGCCGAAGAGATCGGTGACCCGCAGCTCGGCGCGACACGCGGCGGCGACCGCCCGCAGGACGTCGTCGCCGGTCGCGTGATGGTGACGGTCGTTGATCGCCTTGAAGCGGTCGAGGTCGAAGAGCAGCACCGCGATCGGCAGCCGCTGGCGCCGGGCGCGAGCGAGCTCGCGCTCGCCGAGCTCGTTCAGCTGACGACGCGTGAGCAGACCCGTGAGCTCGTCGGTCGTCGCCAGACGCTCGACTCGGGCGAACAGCTCGAGGCGCCGGGTGAGATCGTGGAACACGACGGCCTCCCCCAGGGCGCGGCCGCTGTGATCGTGCAGGGCCGTGCGCACCAGACTGAAGTGACGCCGGCGCAGAGCCGCCCCGGGCTCCGAGGTGTCGACCGCCACCACAGGCGGGTCGTCGCGCGCGGGCCAGGCCTCGCCGGCCCCGCAAGCGCCGATGGCCTCACCGGCTTCCACATCCTCGCCGTCCTCGCGAGACTCGCGATGCTCGCGGACCTCGACAGCCTTGTCGGGCCGCCGCAGCGCCGTGGCAAGCTCGGGGCGAGCCGCGAACACCTCGCCCACCGGCGACCCGAGGGCGCTCGCCCGCAGCTCAGGCAGGAGAGCGGCCGCGGCGGCGTTGAAGTCGATCAGCAGGCCGCGGTCGTTCACGACGACGATGCCGTCGGCGAGCTGGTCGACGAGCGCCTCGCGAGCGAGTGGGGCCACATCGAAAGCCCGGTAGCGCAGCAGCGCGACGCCGCACAACACGGCCGCCACCGAGAGCGTCGCGCTGGCCGGGTCGAACTCGCGCCACGGACCTGCGCCCGCCATGTAGAGGGCGCCGCCCACGATCGGCAGCAGCATGGCCCCGAGCAACAGCACGGCCCGCGCCCGGTACAGCGGCTGACCGCTGCGCGCGGCTCGCACGAATCCGGTGACCGAGATCGCGACGAGGGTGAGTGAGAACGGCACGCAGAGAGCGTAGAACAGCGGGCCGTAGTCGGGCGCGAGGAGCGGCACGGGACCGCCGATGAGCAGCGCCGGGTGGCCGCGGAACAGGTGATGGGGGTTCAGAAAGACGACGGCCAGGAGCGCCGCGATCAGCACGGTGAGCACCAGCCAGCGCGAACGGGCGATGTCCGCCCACCCCAGGGCGCGCTGGGTGACGCCCAGCCACAGCACCGGTATGGCGAACAGGCCGACGAACTGGAGGTTGGCCCAGAAGAGCTTGGCCGCAAGCGATACGCTGGCCAGCTCGAGCGCGTAGCCGACCGTCCAGAGCAGCAGGGCGCCGAACACGCCTGCCAGCCAGGGGGCGAGCGGCTCGTGTCGCCTGATCCAGGTCACGGCCAGGAGCCACACGAGCAGCGCGGCCGATATCACGTGCGGCACGAGGATGGTGTGGTAGTGGAGCTCCAGTGGCCCTCCCTGCCTTCGATGACGTCCAACCCGTGTTTCAGTAGGTCGGCCTCGGCTCCCGGTTTCTTAACGGGACCGTACGGATCTGGGCATTGGTGAGCCGGGTCTGACCACTCCTTTCTCCTCTCGCCGTACGGTCATCCATCCGCCTCCACCTCCCTACCTGCGCCGTACGAACCACCGTAACGGAGACGGCCGCGGCGGGGGCTTGTCAAACGTGGTAGGGTGTGCCGCACCTACGGCAAGGGAGGTCCCGCTGTGACGACCGAACCGCAGTTCCGTGCCGAGATCCTCAAACCCCGCAGGAACGTCGCCGTCCTTTCCGTCGAGGGCGATGTCGACATCTACGCAGGTCCCTCGTTCAAGGAGCTCTTTCTGCAGAGCATCGCCCAGGGCGCCCGCCACGTCATCGTCGACCTGACGAGGGCGCGCTCGGTCGACTCGACCGGCCTGGGCGTGCTGGTGAGCGGTGCCAAACGGGCGCCCAAAGGCTCGCTGTCCATCGTCTGCTCGAACGAGGCCATGGCCAACGTCTTCGCCCTGGTCGGCCTCGATCGCATCTTCTCGATGTTCACGACGCGCGCCGCGGCGCTGGCGGCGGCCGCCTAATCTTCGAAGCTCGCTCGTCCCGGCCTAGTGCGTCGTCTGACCCCCGGTCAGGGCGCGCAGCTCGCGCCGCAGCCGGCGGTCGAGCTGACCGGCGGTGAAGTTGTCGACGTAGGCTCGGAGGTCGTTGCCCCAGCGCGGGGTCACGCTCGGCAGCACGCGAGCCGTCTCGGAGCGGTGGACGGTCGCCGAGTACGGCACGAGCGTGGCCGGCAGCAGCAGGAGCGCGCTCGTCGCCAACCACACGCCCAGCAGGGCAAGGACGAGGCCGACCGCAAGGCCGCCCAGCCGGTTCACCGAGCCGAGCAGCGGCACGCGGGCGATGACCCCGTTCAGACGACGCGCCACGAAGGCCGCCCCGATCTCGACCGCGACGACGATGACCAGGAACGCGACGATCCGACAGAGCGTGGGCGACAGCCCGCCGGCCAGGTGGTGCAGCCCGCTGCCGACCCGGCCGTCGAAGCGAAAGGCAAGCGCCAGCGCCGCGACGAAGGCGACCAGACCGACGAGCTCGCCGATCAGTCCGCGGCGAAAGCCGAGGAAGGCCAGCAGGGCAAGCGCGACGACGATGATCAGGTCGTAGCCGTTCAACGGGTCCTGTCGGGTGCGACGATCGTCGGGCCGTGGCCGTTCATCGGATCCTTTCGGGCAGTCGGACGGGGCGAGCTTCGAGCTTCTTCTCACGTGCGGTGTGGCTACGACCAGAGTCGTTGACAGGTCGAGCGCCCGCGCGCGAGCACCTACTCTAGCGGAGAAACCGCAGCCGCCCCAGCTCGAGCCGGCCTCCTCTGGTATCTCAACGGTTGACGCAAGGGCCGGTCTCGGGGTCTCTGAGGGCTCGGGCCACTCGACAACGAGGAGCTGTGCCACTGCCTCACGACCGTTGCGACGCTCGTCTGCCCCGGTGGGTACCCGCCCTGATGCTCGCGATCTGCGTGAGCGTGCTCCTGCCCGTGGCGGCCTCGACTGCCGCGCCTCCCTTCGCCGACGCCGCCCCCATGGCAACGAGCGCGGCGAACCTCGTGGTGGGCCCGGCGCCCGCGCTGCTCGGCTTCGGCTTTCTGCCGACCTCCGGAGCGCCCGACAGCAGCGTGATCCTGAACGGCACCGGGTTCGCCGGCACCACCGCTGTCAGCTTCGGCGGCGTCGCAGCTCCCTTCGTCGTGAACAGCGACACGCAGCTGACGGCGACCGTCCCAACCGGCGCCGTGAGCGGCAAGATCGCCGTCACTACCTTCTTCGGCACCGCCACCACCGCGTCGAGCTTCACGGTCACGCCGGCCCCGGCCCGGACCGTCTACGCCGTCGACAGCTACGGCGCCGCCGGCAACGGGACCAGCGACGATTCCGAAGCGATCCAGGCTGCCTACGACGCGGCGGTGCGCCACGCGGCGGGCGGATCGCCGGCCACGGTGTCGTTCACCGCCGGCAAGACCTACTTCGTGAGCCACGGGGTGACGCTCGACGTCATCCGCACCGCCGACTACTCGGATGTAGCCAGCGACGGCCCCCGTCAAGGATCCACCGTCGAACGCTCAGGCATCGTCACCCTCGCGGGCAACGGTGCGACCATCCGCTACGCCCGCAACGACGATCGTTTCTGCTGGCTTCAGAGTCCTAACCCCACCGCCGCTGGAGACACCTACGGCGACCTCGTCATCGACGGCTTCACCATCGACCACAACTTCCGCGCCCCCACGGCCGCGTGCGGCAGCGTGTTCTGGTTCCAGGGCGCCGGCAACCTCGACGATCTCACCATCAGCAACGTGTCGACCACGGCCAACCTCGCCGGCCACATGGACTCAGGCGACGGCGACGACCCGAACCGCAACGTCTACGGCGTCTCCATCTCGGGGACCGGCCACCCGAGCTTCGACAACTACTTCACCGCCATCAGCATCTCCGAATGCGATGTGACGGCCCAGTCGCAGGGCTTCTGGATCGACGGGAACAGCGCGTGCGTGCTCGACCGCATCAGTGTCGACCGCTGCATGACCAACAACCTCGGCTTCGCCGGCAGCTCCATGATGATCGGCGGCCCCGGCAGGGGCTGGCACGTCTCGGTCACGGACTGCGACTGCTCGAACTCAGACGACAACGGCGTGGAGATCGACGGCTTCAACCAGGTCGTCATCCGCGATTGCTGGTTTCACCGCATCCGCCAGGCGATCTGCCTGACGCGCTTCTCCGCACCGTACAAAGCGACGGTGCCCGACATCACCATCGACGGTTGCCACTACAGCGGCGACTGCGGCCCCTACTGGCAGCAGGGCGAGGCCAACGCCGGTGTGCGCAGCCCGATGATGCCGGAGATGCGCTCCAACGCCGGCTGGTTCCTGCCGCCCAACTGGGGCAACGTCACCATCGAGAACTGCACGGGACAGTGGAACAGCTACGCCTTCCACCGTGCCTTCTTCACGCTGAACGGGCCGATGAACTCGCTGACCATCAGGAACTGCGACATCACCGACACCGGCACGATGATCCAGGTCGGTCAGGTGCCGAGCGCCGGTACGCTGCCCATCACCATCAGCGGCTGTCGCAAGCGCGCCTCGACGAGCGCGAGCTACGTGCCCCTGCAGCAGAGCGATTGCTCGTTCAGCGGGCCGTGTGCGCTGAGCTTCTCGTCCTGAGACGTCGTCGGAGCCTCACGTTGTCATGTGGGCTGCCCTCCGGCAGGTCTCCTTTAGGCAAGTCGCGCCATGCAAGCGAGGTGCCCCGAGGTGCCCTGTTAACACTTCTGGTAACGTGTTTATCCCTGACTGCCGGGACCGAGGATACGAATACAGAGTCGGCTGGCGAGCGATCGATGGTGCTGGCAGGCGAGCAAGCAGGCGACTCAAGGAGGACGATGATGAACCTCGATTTTCGTGGCGAGGCAGCACTCGATGGAGCACGTACCTTTGCGGCGGGCCAGGGCAGCCGCACCGGCGCCGAATCCGGCTCATCCCAACTTGCCGCAGCGCGGCAGGTCCACGACTCCACGCCGGCCGACGCCCCCACGCCCATCGCCACGGAGCCGGTGAACCCGCTCGCACGCGCCAGCTGAAACGAACGTCCGAGGACAGCTGGTTTGGTGCCGGAGGCGGGGGTCGAACCCGCACGCCGCGTGAACGGCACCGGATTTTGAGTCCGGCGCGTCTGCCAGTTCCGCCACTCCGGCACGGCCGCGAAGAGGCGGTCGTTCACGCCCCCCGCGGGAACCGCCCGCCACCACCGTGAGGGCGGCGCGCAGCGAGTCATTATAGCGGCTCGCCGCCGGGGTCGAGGCGACCCGCTTGCGACCGTCCCCCCGGTGGGATACTCCCGGCACGACGAACCACTGCGTGCCTTTTCGTCCGAGGAGGACTCCAGCTATGGCAAGCTACGACCTCGCCGTGATCGGCGGAGGGCCGGCGGGCCTCGCGGCCGCGATGTACGGCGGCATGCGCGGGCTCACGACGGCGGTCTTCGAGGCCGAGGCCTTCGGCGGCCAGCTCATCAATCTCTATCCGACCAAGCCGGTGACGAACTTCCCGGCCCACGTCGAGATCGCCTCACGCGACATCGCCCTGCAGCTCGCCGAGCAGGCCGGACACTTCGGGGCCGACCTCTTCGAGTGGCGGCCGGTGAACTTCGTCGGGCGCGACCGCGACGGCTTTGTGATCCATTCGGCCGGCGACGCCGCGGGCAACGGCGGCGCCCCGGGTGATGGCCGCGCGTCGGGCAACGGCGGCGCGACCGACGACACGGTCACCGCCCGCACCCTGGTGCTCGCGCTGGGGCTCGGCCGGTTCATGCCGCGCCGCCTCGGCCTGGCCGGCGAGGAGCGCTTCGAGGGCCGGGGTCTGGCCTACCGGCTGCCGCCGAT
>DATIYD010000071.1:0-20152 GCA_035517975.1 Thermoleophilia bacterium
GACGAGGAGCTGCACGGCGAGTCGGCCTACGACCTCATCTGAGGCATGGATGTTCGGGGGCGGGGGCGCCTGCGGCGCCCCCGCCCCCTTCCTTTGCTCGGGGTCGCCCGCGGCACCTCGCCCCCTGCCCTTGCCTGCCGACGCCCGCCCTCAGGTTGACAGCCGGCCTCGCGACCGGTAGGCAGAGAGTGTGAGCGCACCGCAGCAGACAGGGGTTTCGCAGCAAGGGCCGAGCCGTGGCCTGGTCGTGCTGTTCGCCGTCGCCACGGGGCAGGCCGTGGCCAGCAACTACCTCGCGCAGCCGCTGCTCGAGACCATCCGCCAGCACTTCGCCATCAGCGCCGGCCTAGCCGGCCTCATCGTCACGGTCTCCCAGGTCGGCTACGCGGCCGGCCTCGTCTTGCTGCTGCCGCTCGGCGATCTGTTCGAGCGTCGCCGCCTGCTCGTGACGCTGGCCGGCGTCAACGTGCTGCTGCTGGCCCTGGCCGGCCTCGCGCCGTCGATCAGCCTGTTCATGGCGGCGGCCGGTCTGATCGGCTTCACCTCGGTGATGGCCCAGATCCTCGTGCCGTTCGCCGCCGGTCTGTCGCCCGAAGCCGAACGCGGCCGCGTGGTCGGCACCGTGATGAGCGGGCTGATTCTGGGGATCCTGCTCGCGCGCACGGCGTCGGGGCTGATCGCCCAGCTTGCCGGGTGGCGCGCCGTGTACGGCGTCGCCGCCGCCCTCATGGCCGTCCAGATGGTGGTCCTGGCGAGGAAGCTGCCCACGTGGCGGCAGCGCGTCGGGCTCAGCTATCCGCGGCTGCTGGCCTCAGTGCCGGCCATCGCGCGCGCCGAGCCGGTGCTGCGCTGGCGAGCGGTCTTCGGGGCGCTGTCCTTCGCGGCCTTCAGCGTGCTCTGGACGACGCTCGCCTTTCTGCTCTCCGGCCCGCACTACGGCTACGGCGAGGCCACGATCGGTCTGTTCGGTCTGGTCGGCGCGAGCGGCGCCGCGGCGGCGACCTTCGCGGGCAGACTCTCCGATCGCGGCTGGCGCGACCGTCTGACCGGCGCCTCGTCGCTGCTCCTGCTGGTCGCCTACGGCTTCATCTGGCGGGGCGCCACCTCGCTGGGCGCCCTGCTGGTCGGCATCGTCGTGCTCGACATCGGCGCCCAGGCCCTGCACATCACCAATCAGGGCGAGATCTATCGCCTGCAGCCCGACGCCCGCAGCCGCATCAACGCCTTCTACATGGTCTCGTGCTTCGTGGGCGCGGCCGCGGGCTCGGCCGGGGCGGCCTTTGCCTACAGCACCGGCGGTTGGGACGGGGTCTGCCTGCTCGGGGCCGCCTGCGGCCTGGCCTCGCTGGCGTGGTGGGCCCTCGGGCTCATCCGCGGCCCGCAGCCCGCGACCGCGCGCAAGGGCGCGGCCGAGGCAGGCTGAGCGTTCGCGGTCGTGGCCCCCGTCGGAGCTCCGGTCGAGCGCCGCGGCAGCCGGGTCCGGCGCGGTTCGCGCGGCCTCAGGCGCCGGGGTCGGTGCCCGTCCCTGTGTACTTGTCGATCCGCAGGTAGGCCGTCTTGCCGTGACCGGTCATGTGCTCGGCGTCGGCCAGGCGGCCGGCGTGCGGGGCGATCGCCAGGGCGCCCTCGCGCGTGCAGCGCTGCCAGGTCACCGTCTTCAGGAACTTGCCGACCCACAGGCCCCCGGTGTAGCGCGCGGCGCGGCCTGTCGGCAGGGTATGGTTCGTGCCGATCGCCTTGTCCGAGAAGGTGATGGTGGCTTCTTCGCCCAGGCACAGCGTGCCGTAGTTGCGCAGGTGCTCGAGGTACCACTCGGGATCGGTCGTCTGCACCTCGAGGTGCTCGGGCGCATACCGGTCGGCCACCGCTACCGCCTCTTCACGGCTCGAGACCACGACGACTTCGCCGTGGTCGGACCAGGCGCGCCCGGCGATCTCGCGGGTAGGCAACTCGGGAAGCTGACGCTCGATCTCCGCGAGGGCGGCCTGGCCGGCCGCTCTGGAGAGGCTCACCAGGATGACCGGCGAGGTCGGGCCGTGCTCGGCCTGGCCGAGCAGGTCGGCAGCCACGATACGCGGGTCTGAGCGCTCGTCGGCGATCACCAGGATCTCGGTGGGACCGGCCAGCAGGTCGATGCCGACCTCGCCGAAGAGCTGCCGCTTGGCCTCTGCCACGTACATGTTGCCGGGGCCCGAGATGAAGTCGACGGGCTCGTAGCCCTCGGCGCCGCAGGCCATCAGGGCGAGCGCCTGCACGCCGCCCAGACACCAGATCTCGTCGGCGCCGGCCAGGGCCATCGACCAGAGCATCTCCGGGAACATGCCCCTGGCCTCATAGGGCGGGGCGCAGGCCACGACGCGTGCGACGCCGGCGACCTTGGCGGTCAGCACGCTCATCTGGGCCGACATCAGCATGGGGTACTTGCCGCCCGGCACGTAGGCGCCAACGCTGGCCACCGGGATCTGCTTCTGCCCGAGGACCACGCCGGGCAGCGTCTCGACCTCGAAGTCGGTCATGGTGGCGCGCTGACGCTCGGCGAACTCCCTGATCTGGGCGTGAGCGAAGTCGAGCGAGGCGAGCACCTTGGGGTCGACCCGAGCTCGGGCGACTTCGATCTCGTCGGCCGAGACTATGAACGACGGCGGGTCCCAGCCATCGAAGGCGCGCGAGTGCTCGCGTACGGCGTCGAGACCGCGGGCGCGCACGTCGGCGATGATGCCGGCCACCGTGTCGTGGACCCGGGCGACGTCGGCCGCGGCCCTGGGCGCGGCCTCCTTCAGGAACTCCATCATGGGCACAGCCCGTCGCAGGGGTATCGGCTGCACGGCAGTCGTGGACCCACCCTGCACACACCGACACTCCCGGGGCGGGCCCGTCGACGCCCCGGCTTCACGCGAACACCTGTCAGGGAGTGACGTGCTCGACCGGCAGCGGCGCTTCGCTGGCCGCCGGCGCGTCGGGCTGCGACTCGAGCACGAGGCCGCGTCGCACGGGGAACAGGTGGATGTCCCAGCGCGCCGTGACGAGGCCCCAGAGTCCGCGCGGCAGCTTGGTCGCCATGACGACGGCGATCACGCCGAGCAGGAGGAAGTAGGTCGAACCGTACTGGCTCAGGGTCTGCTGCAGGGCGAAGTAGATGACCGCCCCGAGAATGGGCCCCTCGATGCTGCCGAAGCCGCCGATGACGACGATGAAGATAGCGAAGGCCGTCCAGTTGATGCTGAACGAGGCGGCGGGCTGGATGCGGAGCAGGTTCATCGCCACCACCGCCCCCATCGCGCCGCAGCCGAACGCGGCGGCGACGTAGACGATCAGCTTCGATGTGAAGACGTTCACGCCGGAGCTCTGCGCCGCCAGGGTGTTGTCGCGGATCGCCGTCAGGGCGAGGCCGCGCTTGGAGCGCAGCAGCAGGTAGACGAGCAGGATGGCGCCGACCGCGACGGCCAGGCCGACCCAGTAGGTGCCGAAGATGCGCGTGTCGCGCGGCAGCAGCGCCGCCGAGACGACCGTCTTGCCCGACCCGCCGCCGGTCGCCTGGATGTTGGAGACGATGATGCGGATCGACTCGGCGAACACCCAGGTGCCGATGGCGAAGTAGCCGCCGCGCAGGCGGAACAGCAGGGGTGCGATCGGCAGCGCGATCAGCGCGGCCAGGGCGGCGGCGCAGGGCACGGCGAGGAAGGGATGGATGTGCAGCTCGTCGCCGAAGAACCAGAGCCCGTAGGCGCCGATGCCGATGTACGCCTGCTGGCCGACCGAGATGAGCCCGGCGAAGCCGCCGAGCAGGTTCCACATCTGCGCGAGCGCGATCAGGCCGAAAAGGGTGATCAGGGTGCGGGTCACGCTGACCTGGGCCCACATGGGCACCGTCGCGAGGCCCACGACGATCGCAATCGACACGACGAGGACGACGAGGTGCAGCCGCGTCGAGCGCGACACGCGGAAGGCCGGCAGGCCGCTGCGACCCACGCGTTCGCCCGCGGCGACGCCGCCGACGGCGCTCATGCCGTCACCGTCTTGGCGAAGAAGCCGCTCGGCTTGAGCGCGAGGACGATCAGGAACACGGCGTGGCCGCAGAGGATCCCCCAGCCCGAGCCGAACGCCTGCGCGCCCAGCGTCTGAGCGGCGCCGAGGAGCACGCCGCCGAGCAGCGTGCCCCAGATGGAGCCCATGCCGCCCATGATGACCGCCTCGAAGGCGAAGATCAGGTTGAACGGTCCCGAAGTCGGGTCGAACGACGTGCGCACCGCGAGTGCCAGGCCGCCGATCGCGACCGTGCCCAGCGAGACGGCCATAGCGAGGGCGTAGACGTGACGGTTGTTCATGCCCATGAGCTCGGCGGCCTCGCGATCGTCGGAGGTCGCCCGGAAGGCGCGGCCCATCTTGGTGCCGTTCAGGAACGCCTGCAGAGCCGCGATGATCACGACCGCCAGGATGAACACGAGGAGCGGATACCAGCCTATGGCGAGGCGGTTGCTGATGTGGATGCTGGCGGTCTCGAGGCTGCCGCCGTTCAATCCCTGTTCATCGGCCGAGAACTTCAGCAGCAGGGCGTTCTGGATGATGATCGCCAGACCGAAGGTGACCACGATGGGCCGCGTGTCGTCGGTGCCGAGCGTGAAGTTCAGCAGACCCCGCTGCAGCACGTAGCCGACGGCGACCATGATGATCACGCTGAGCACCGCCGACGCCGGCAGGCCCACACCCGACCTCACGAAGCCGAGGGCGATGAACGCGGCGAGGATGCCGAGGTCGCCGTGGGCCAGGTTGACCAGGCGCATGACGCCGAACACGAGGGCCAGCCCGATGGCAAACAGAGCGTACAGACCCCCGAGGAGGATGCCTTGGATGGCGACGTTGACCCAGTTCATGCGCTCACATCCCGAAGTAGGCGGCCGTGATTTCGTCGGACTTCAGCTCGGCGGGCTCACCCTGGAGCGAGATCCGACCCTCGAGGAAGCAGGCCACGTGGTCGGCGACGGTGAGCACGTGCTGCACGTCCTGCTCCACCACGAGGACCGTGGTCCCTCGCGACGGCAGCTCGACCATGGCCTCGTAGATGCGCTTGATGACGACCGGTGCGAGACCGAGCGAGACCTCGTCGAGCAGCACCAGACGCGGGTTCGACATGAGGGCCCGGCCGATGGCGAGGGCCTGCTGCTCGCCGCCGGAGAGACTGGCGGCCTGGCGCTTGGCCAGCGGCTTGAGTAGCGGGAAGAGCTCGTAGACCGATTCGATCGTCCAGTCGCCCTTGCGGCCGCTGTAGGCACCCACCTGGAGGTTTTCGTTGACGGTAAGACTGGCAAAGACGCGGCGCCCCTCGGGCACCATCGAGATGCCCATGCCGACCCGCTTGTGGGCGCTCACGTGATCGACCGGCTCGCCCTCGAAGAGGATGCGACCGGACCGCGGCCGCAACAGGCCGGCGACCGTGCGCAGCATGGTCGACTTGCCGGCGCCGTTGGCGCCGATGACGGCGAACGTCTGGCCCTCTTCGATCGAGAGCGAGATGGTGAAGAGCGCCTGAAAATCGCCGTAGAAGACGCTGACGTCCTGCAGCTCGAGGAAGCTCATAGCGGCGTGCCTCCCATGTAGCAGGCCTGCACCTCGTCGCTGCACATCACGTCGGAGGGGTCGCCCTCGATCAGCTTGCGGCCGCCGCTGATGGCGAAGATGCGGTCGACCGTGGCCAGCAGCGCGTGCACGATGTGCTCGATCCAGATGATCGAGTAGCCCTCGGCATGCAGGTCACGGATGGTGACGATGAGCTCCTCGACCTCGGCCTCGGTGAGCCCGCCGGCGATCTCGTCGAGCAGGAGGATCGACGGATCGCCGGCGAGCGCACGCGCGAGCTCGAGGCGTTTGCGGTTGAGCAGGGTGAGCTTGCCGGCCGCCTGGTTGGCCTTGGCCGTCAGCTTCGTCAGCTCGAGGGTCTCGACACAGCGGGCGTAGCTCGCCCGCTCGGTGCGGCCACGGCCGTACGTGGCGCAGACCAGCACGTTCTCGAAGACGCTCATGTCGGCGAACGGCTTGGGGATCTGGAACGTCCGGCCGATGCCCTCGCGACAGCGCTCCTGCCGCGAGAGGTGCGTGATGTCCTTGCCCTTGAACAGGACCCGACCGCCGTCGGGCCGGTGGACGCCGGTGATCATGTTGAACAGCGTGGTCTTGCCGGCGCCGTTCGGCCCGACGATGCCCAGCGCCTCGCGCTCGCCCAGCTGGAGGCTCAGGTCGTCGATGACCTGCACACCTCCGAACGAGATGCTGAGGCCGACGGTCTCGAGGACCGTGGAGCGGGCAGTCTCTGCCGTCGTCGGGCCGTCGGCCCGTGCTGGATGCTCGGTTGGGTCTGTCACGGTACTGACCCGCCTCTCAGTACTTGATCACCGTGAGCTTGCCGTTCTCGGGGATCGTGACGTTGAACGGTGCAGCCGCCGCGTGTGACGTGTCGACCAGGTCGAGGTCGAACGGGTACTTCGTGCCCTTGACCCACTGGCCGCCCACGAGCACCGTGCGGCAGACGTTCGGCACCGGGTTCAGCGGCGCCCCCGCCGTCCAGGTGATGTGTCCCTGGATGGTGTCGAGGTCGGTCGCCTTGATGGCGTTCAGGATGACCTGCTTGTCGTCGACGCTGGTGGCGCGCTTGAGGGCGTCGACGACGACCTCGAACACGGCGTAGTGCAGCAGGGGCTGCGCCCACTCCTTGCCGCTCGAGGCGGTCCAGGCGTTGGCCAGATCCTGGGTGGTCTCGCCGGTGAGCGACGACTTGAAGGGATGCCACGGTGACCACCAGACCTCACTCGTGAGGCCGTAACCGATCGAGCCGATGGTCTCGAGCTCGGCCGGGAAGAGCAGCGCCTTGCCGACCGAGGCGGCCTTCGGCTTGAAGCCCTGCTGGTTGGCCTGCCGCCAGAAGTTCACGAAGTCCGGCGGGATGAACACGCCCGACAGGATCTGGCAACCGGCGCTCTTGAACTTGGTGATCTGCGGCGTGTAGTCCTGCGTGCCGTCCTGAAAACGGCCGCCGTCGACGAACTTGTAGCCGGCGGCGGTGAGCAGCGGGGGCTGCCCGGTCTTGGCGTTCGCCCAGCCGAGGCCGTCGGCGTCGTTCGGCCACATCTCGCCGACCAGCTTGTTGGTCGGCAGCTTGTTCCACATGCCGGTGAAGACGGCGGTCACGTCCTCGAGGCCCCAGAAGGCGTGGTAGGTCCACTTGAACGGCTTGGTCGGCGTCGCGCCGCGCCCGAAGTAGTAAGGCTGCCACGGGCAGTCGTTGGAGACGCACGGCACGTTCAGTGCCTCGGCCTGGTCGGCCACCGGGTTCACGGTGTCGGGCGTCGAGGCGACCATCATGATGTCGACGCCGTCGTTCGTGATCAGGTCGCCGGCCACGGTCGCGGCCCGGTTGGAGTCGGACTGCGAATCCTTGACGATGATCTGGATCGGGTGGGTCTGGCCGTCGCCGCACTTGACGCCGCCCTTCACGGCGGCGTTCCACTGCGAGACGATGAACTGGTCGAGCTGGCCGAACGTGGCCAGCGGGCCGGTCAGCGGTGAGACGAAGCCCACCTTGATGGTGCGGCCCGTCGCGCCGCTGCTGCTGCCCCCGCCACCGCCACTGCTGCCGCAGGCGGAGAGCAGGCCGCCCACGCCACCCGAGGCCGCGACGACCGCACCGGTCGCGCCGGCATACTTCATGAAGTCGCGACGCGTGATCGGTTTCTTGACGATCGAGGTCACGTCTCCCGGCGAGCCCGTGGGCTCATTCCCCTGCGATGCCATCCCCGCCTCCTTGCCGTGGTCACGCGGACCCGACGGGAGACCCCGAAGAAGGTCTCCTTACGACGCCTGCGCGAACCGCTTGTGGTCTGCTTGACTGAAAGCAAGCTGGGAAACCCTGCCGTCGAGGCCGTTCCGGCCTCGGCCCAAGCCCCCCCGGGCCCGCTGCGAATCCGACATGAAACGCCCGTCCCCGTCGCGGGTGGAATCCACCATACGGACAATCGCCACCACAATACGGGATACTACAGGCGGTGCCGACGCAGTCAAGTGACTGGTCGCCGACCACTCCCCGCGGCACGAAAATGCGCCGTCATACGACGAACGCATGTTCGTCTTCCGGGTCACCGCGCACCCGCGTCGACCGTAAGACCGAGGCGCGCCACCACGTCGTCGACCGTCGCCGGCTCGCGCCCCACCGAGCGCGCCACGCCGACCAGGCGCTCGACCAGCTCGGCGTTGCTGCCGGCCGGCCTGCCCTTCTCGAGCAGGAGCGTGTCCTCGAGGCCGGTGCGGGCGTTGCCGCCCATGGCCAGGCCGATGGTCGTCAGCGGCAGGTTGGCACGCCCGATCGCGATCACCTGCCAGTTCGTGCCGGCCGGCAGGCGCTTGACCAGGTACGTGAGGATCTCGGGGTCGGCGATCATGCCGCCCCGCACTCCCATGACGAACGACACCTGCAGCGGTTCGACCAGCAGGTCTTTCTTGAGCAGCTCGAGCATCATGTCGAGGTGGCCTGTGTCGTAGATCTCGACCTCGGGCTTGATGCCGAGCTCCTTCATGCGCGCGGCGAGCAGCGGCATCTTGTCGGGCGGGTTGCGAAACTCGGCCGTGGCGAAGGTCATGGTGCAGGGGTTGAGGGTGGCCATGAGAGGCCGCGCCTCGACCAGCGCCATGCGCTCCTCGTAGGGGATGTCGAGCCCGCCGGTCGAGAGCTGGATGATCGCCGGGCAGGCCTCGTGCACGGCCGCGACGGTGCGCCGCGCCACATCGAGGCTCACCGTCGGCGTGTCGTTGTCGCGCAGATGGATGTGCACGATCGCGGCGCCGGCCTCGTAGGCGGCCTTCGCACTCGCGGCGACCTCTTCCGGGTTCGAGGGCACGGCCGGGTTGTCGGTCTGCCGGGCGATCGGACCCGTGAGGGCGGCGGTGATGATCACCTTGTCCATGCGGCTCGCCTCCTGCTCGCTCGCTCACCCGTCCCCGGCGCCGGCGTCGGCGCCGGCCGCCTGGGGTCTGAGGGTGGTGATGAGATGATCGGTCAGACGCTGGCGCGCGGCGGCCGCCTGTTCGGGTGTCCACTCTCGAAAGCCGCGACCCGTCTTCATGCCGAGGTCGCCGGCGCTCACCTTGTCGGTGAGGATCCGCAGCGGCCCCGGAGTGCGGTCGATGTGGGGCAGGATCTGCTCGTGGATGGCGAGGGTCATGTCGAGCCCGACGAGGTCGGCCGTCTCGAGCGGGCCCATCACCGGAAGACGCAGACCGAAGCTGTTCCTGATGCACAGGTCGACGGTCTCGGCGTCGCAGATGTCGTCCTGCACGAGCGCGATCGCCTCGCGCCACAGCGCGTGCTGCAGGCGGTTAGCGATGAACCCCGGCACGTCTTTGCGCACGAGCACCGGCAGCTTGCCGGCACCGGCCAGCAGGGCCATGGTCGCCTCGACGGCGGCCCGACTGCTCTCGGGCCCCTGCACCACCTCGACGAGCGGGATCAGCCAGGGGGGGTTCCACCAGTGGGCCCCCACGACCCTCTCGCGGCCGCGCGCCGTCTCGGCGTAGGTCGCGACCGGCATCGACGACGTGTTGCTGGCGATCACGGCGCCGGGCGCGGCGCAGTCGGTGATGCGGACCATGAGCTCCTGCTTGAGCGCAACGTCCTCGGGCGCGGCCTCGAAGATGAAGGTGACACCGGCGACGGCCTCGGCGATCTCGCCGCACGGCCTGATGCGCTCGACGGCCGTCTCGGGCAGGCCGAGCCGCCGCAGGTTGGCGGCGACGCGCTCGTGCAAGGTGCCGAGCACCTCGGGGAACGGATCCTGCACCGTGACGTCGTGGCCCGCGCAGGCAAAGACCTGGGCGATGCCGTGGCCCATGAGCCCGGCGCCGATGATGGCGATCCGTTCGGCCGCCATGGTCAGGCTTTCGGGCTCGTCACCGCCGGCGCGCCGGCGGCGAAGCCGGCCGGCGAGCCTGGCGCCGCGTCGTCAGACATCGCGCGGCTCCGGGTACGGGATGGCGACGAGCATCGAGGCCGGCGAGTGGGTGCGGTTCTCGATCGCGCGTGACTCGTTGGGCGCGAGGTAACAGGAGTCGTACTTCTTGAGCGTGGCCTCGCCGTCGTGGGTGATGACGGTCACCTCGCCCTCGAGCACGCAGTACACCTTCTCGACCGGGGTCGCGTCGTCGTAGGCGCCGCCGCCCGGCAGGAAGTGCGAGATGGCCATCCAGAAGTTGCGCGTCTTGCTGACGTCGAAGCCCTGCAGCCGCAATCCGAAGCACTCGTGGTGCTTGGGCGCGTCGTAGGACGGCGCCTCGTCGTACCGGGTGACCTCCATCACGACTCCTTTCCGGTCGGGATCCGAAACTCGCCCCTCGGGTCGACGATGGCCACGACGCGCACGATCGAGCCGTCGCCCTTCTCCCAGCGGATGGGGAATGCGGCGATGGTGACGCGCTTGCCGGTGACCTTGTCGATGTCCTCGCCGCACACGTTCTCGAAGCCGACCATGCCGTTGCCCAGGATGAGACGGTGGCACGGCTCCCAGTCGGGGAAGTCGTCCTGGATGGGATGGCCCTTCCGGGCCTCGTAGTCCTTGACCACGCCGGGCAGCAGCGGACCGGGGCCGTGCAGGCCGATGGCGGTGGCCAGCGGATGGTCGAGCGCCTGCTGGTCGACGCCGACGCCCTTGGCGCCGACCTCGAGCAGGTACTCGATCGCGCTCGGCACGAGGCCGGGCGAGTAGGCGAAGTACTTCTGCGAGTCGCTGTAGTACTTGTGCCAGCCGCAGTTGATGATGACGAGGTCGCCCCGGCGGATCTTGGGGGTCGCTTTCTCGAGGTCGTCGCCGGTGATCGGCGCCCAGTCCTCGTCTTTGGGGATCGAGACTACGACACCCGGCCCGAAGTACTTGAAGAGCGGCACCTGATCGGTGAACTCGAGGCCCTCGATCACGTGAGCGGGGGCGTCGGCGTGCGTCGTGCAATGCATCACCGTGGTGATCTTCTGCGACAGCACGCCCGACTTGGCGTGGTAGTGCACTCGCTCGATCTTGACGTCCTCGAAGTAGGGCCACAGCGGCGCGTTGTGGCCGAACGGGGCGCTCAGGTCGTAGAACTCGAGTCCGGAATGCGGATCGTTGGGCTGGTTCATCGCTCGTCCTTTGCTCGTGAGAGTCGGGCCGCGCGCCGGAGCCCTCGCGGCGCAGCCGCGGCTCGGGCGCGGAGGGGCATCAGCCCGCCTTGCTGCCGCCGTCGACCATCAGGATGTCGCCGGTGACGAAGTCGGAGGCCGCCGAGGCGAGGTAGACGGTCGCGCCGATGAAGTCCTGCGGATCGGCCGCCCGGCCCCACGGGATACGCTGCATGAAGATCTTGTACAGATCGGGGTCGTCGAGCACCTGCTGGGTCAGAGGGGTCCAGAAGATGCAGGGCGCGATCGAGTTGACGTTGATGTGGTACTTGGCCCATTCGGTCGCCAGCTGCTTGGTGAGCAGGTGCACGGCGCCCTTGGCGGTGCCGTAGGCGGAGTAGCCGCCGGGGTGGCCGAGCTCGCCGCGGATGGAGCCGACCGTGATGATCTTGCCGCTGCCCTGGGCGATCATGCGCTTGCCGGCCGCCTGGCAGGCGACGTACGTGCCCTTCACGAGCGAATCCATGACCTTCTGCCACTCGTCGACCGGGAACTCCTCGGCCGCGAAGCGGTTGGCGACACCCGAGGCCGTCACCAGGATATCGACGCGGCCGAGCTCGTCGACGGTGCGCGCGATCATGTCGTCGACCCTGCCGGGATCGGTCGCGTCGCAGGTGATCGGGATCACCTTCGTGCCCGCCTCGCGGATGTCGGCGGCGGCGGCCTCGAGCGTCTCGGCGTGCCTGCCGGTGATCACCACGTCGGCGCCGTAGGCGGCGAGACCCTTGGCGGCGGCATGCCCGAAGGCGCCGGATCCGCCCGTGACGACGGCCACCTTGCCGCTCAGGTCGAACAGGTCGCGTATCGCGTCGAGGCTCCAGATCTCGCGATCCATCGGGCCGCTCCTTTCACATGCCGCTTCGGGCTTGCTCTCGGGCGGCGGGCGCCAGCACCCGCCGGTCCTGTCTTCTCGTTCGTGGCCGGCGACCGACGACCGGCCCTGCGGTCACGAAGCCGTCTTGTGTCAGGCGAGAACCGGGGTCACCCGCCGCTCAGCACGGCCTGGATCTCGTCGCGGGTGCGCAAGAGGGCCGCGGTGATCTCGGCCTCGCTGTCGGAGAAGCGGGAGGCCGGCACCACCACGGTGATCGCCGCCACGGCGCCGATCGCATCGCGCACCGCAGTGCCCACGGAGGCGATGCCGGACGAGAACTCCTCGCGGTCGTAGGCCAGGCCGGTCGCGCGGACCTGCTCGAGCTCGGCCAGCAGGACGGCGCGGTCCGTGATCGTGTTCTCGGTGGTCGCCGCCAGTCGCTTGGGCAGCAGCTCGAAGACCTCATCGGGCGACAGGGCGGCCAGCAGCGCCTTGCCGTTGGCCGTGGCATGCAGCGGGAACCGGGCGCCGATCTCGGACACGATGCGCAACGTGCGCCGCGAGACGTACTGGTCGATGAACAGCACCTCACCGGCGTCGAGCACCGCCAGGTCGACCGTCTCGCGCAGCTCGTGGCTCAGGCGTTCGAGGTAGGGCGCGACCTCGTGGCGCAGGTCGCTGCGGCTGGCGACGGCCAGGCCGATGAGGGCCGGTCCGATGCGCAGCCGGCCCGAAGGCGCGGCGCGCACGAAGCCTTCCTGGGCGAGGGCCGAGACGATGCGATGGGCGGTGGAGCGCGGCAGCCCTACCCGAGCCGAGAGCTCGATCAGCGTCAGGCCGTGAGGCTCGGCTGCCAGACGGCGCAGCATCTCGGCCGCCCGTGCGATGACCTGCACGCCCTCGCGGCGCTTCGACCCGCTCTTCTGCCCGACCGTCACCCCTCTGCACCTGCCTCTCCGAGAGACATCGAACGATGCCTCCGCGTGTTCACGATGCGGTACCGAGTATCCGTGATGCGGGACATGATTTCAGGTTCTCCCCGCGAAATCAAGCACCGAGAAGAGTCCCCACGCGGGCCGGCGCAAGGTCCCGCCGGCCGCGTTAGATGCGGGCCGTGAGACCACCGTCGACGTAGAGGATCTGACCGGTGACGAAGGCAGCCGCCGGCGACGCCAGGAACAGCACGGGGCCGACGACGTCGCCGGTCTCGGCCCAGCTGCCCATCGGGATGCTCTCGCGCAGCCGCGCGGCGAAGTCGTCGTCGGCGAGCACGCTGCGGGTCAGCTCGGTCTCGACGAAGGTGGGCGCCACCGCGTTCACGCGGATGCCGTGCTCGGCCCACTGGGCGGCGAGCGAGCGGGTGAGCGCGTCGACCGCCGCCTTGCTCGCCGAGTACTCGGTCTGACCGAAGGTCGCCCCGTAGCGACCGCGCACCGAGGAGATGTTGACGATGGCGCCGCCGCCGGCGCGGATCATCTCCTCGCCGAACACGCGGCAGGTCACGAACGAGCCGGTGGCATTGACCTCGAGCACGCGGCGCCAGTCGTCCAGGGGCAGCGCCTCGGCCCGCGTACGCACCGTTACGCCGGCCGCGTTCACCAGGACGTCGACCCGGGGAAAGGCCGCCATGACCTCGCCGGCCAGACGGCGCACGGCCGCCTCTTCGGTGACCTCGACGTCCAGGCCGAGCCCGTCCACGCCGCGCTCGCGGACCTGGGCGGCGGCGGCCGCGGCCGCCGCCGCATCGCGGTCCGCGAGCGCGACGTGGACGCCGTGGTCGGCGAAGCCGCGGGCGATCGCGGCGCCGATCCCGCCGGCGCCGATCACGACCGCGTGCCGGCCC
This sequence comes from Thermoleophilia bacterium, assembly GCA_035517975.1. Lineage (GTDB taxonomy): Bacteria > Actinomycetota > Thermoleophilia > UBA2241 > UBA2241 > Bog-752. The sequence continues at coordinate 13,846 of DATIYD010000071.1, forward strand.
GAGATGTCGAAGACGTTCACAGGTCCCTCCCCACCGCCGCCTCAGGCGAGAGGCAGCCCGAAGAAGTCGCGCGGCGTCTGCCAGCAGACCCTCTCGATCGTCGCCGCGTCGAGGCCCATGAGGCGCATGGCCAGCATCACGCGCGGCACCATGAAGTAGTCGTTGCCCTGGCCGCCGAGCTCGGAGTTGACCATGACCCGCTCCCTGTGCTCGGGGTGATCGACCACATAGCGGGCGGCCGGCTCGGGCGGCATCTTGTCCCAGCAGATCGAGAGGCCGACGATGCCGCCGGTGGCGAAGCGCAGCTCGAGGGTCTCCTCGGCGGCGTGGTCGAACACGCAGCGCTCGACCGGGAACTTTTCCTCGGCGATGATCTCGGCGATCTGCGGCGTGACGGTCGCGCCCTGCGGAGCGAGGCGGATGGGCGTGTGCAGGATCACCGGCAGATCGTGCGCCTTGGCGAGACGCAGGTGCTCACGAAAGAGCTCCACCTCGAAAGGGGTGCCGCAATCGAGGCCGATCTCGCCCATCGCCACCACCCGCTCGTGGGTGAGGAAGTCGGGCAGCCGGGCCAGGCACTTCTCGGCGTCGGCGTGGTTCACCCCGAAGAACGGCACAGACAGCGAGGCGTAGGCCTGGTAGCCGAGCGTCGCCGCCGTGTTGGCCTCCATCGTGAGGAAACGCTCCCAGAGCAGCAGCACGGTGTCGGCGTCGTGGTTGCCGAGGAACATGTGAGGGCTCGGGATCACCGCGGCCTCCATGCCCATCATGACGAGCTTCTGGAGCTGGACGTCTTCGATCATGTCGGTGTGGAGATGACCGTCGATGAACCGCATGCCACTCCTCCTTGCCGGCGCCGGCCACGGCCGGCGTCGCGCTTGCTTGGCCGAAGCCGGCGCCTACCGCACCCAGGTCACGATCTCGTCGAGGGGCGCGCGGGCGCGTTCGAACGTGTTGGCCGGGGCGTAGAGGTCGGGATGCCCGAGCGCGACGCCGACGGCCATACGCTTGCCCTCGCTGCCCGGCAGCAGCTCGCGCAGCAGCTCGGGGTGGCGCACGATGGTCGCCACGATGCAGGTGCCCAGGCCGCGGTCGAAGGCGGCCAGGCAGACGCTCTGCACGAGCAGGCCCGTGTCGAGCAAGGCGTACGACTCGCCCAGACACTCCTCGATGCCGAACACCAGCAGGCAGGGGGCGCCGAACAGGTCGGCCATGCGCGCCATGGCCGTCGCCGGGTCGGTGTCGAGCCCCGCGGCGGCCAGGGTCGCCGATCGAGTCTCCATGAGCTGCCTGGTGCGCAGCGAACACGCCGCGGGCCAGTCGGTGGCCGGCAGGAAGTCGGGCCGCGGCGGCTCCTCGCTGCGCACGGCCTGCTTGAAGCGATCCTTGAAGCGCTCCAGGGCCTTGCCGGTGACCACCCAGACACTCCAGGCCTGCGTGTTGCGCCACGACGGCGACCATCGCGCCTCGTCCAGGATCTCGCCGATCAGCTCCTCGCTGACCGCTTCGTCTGAGTAGGCGCGCACGCTGCGCCGCCCGCGCAGCACGGTCTCGAACTCCATGCGTCCTCCTTGCCGCGCCCGCGCGCGAACGTTGTCATCCACGCCCGCGCTCGCGCGCGGGCGCTCCCGCTTGCGCCCGCGCGCGAGCGCTCACGCTTTCTGCAGGAACACCTTGTCGAGCGTGCGGCTCGTGTCGAGCTTCACCGCCATGGTGGCGGCGCGATAGCCGTCGGCGGTGACGGTCAGCGTGTACTCCCTGCCCGGCTCGAGATCGTCGAGCACGACGTCGCCGTAGTTGTTGGTGAGGCCCTCGGCCACCGGCTCGCCGTCGAGGGCAAGCGACACCCGCGCGCCCTCGGCACAGTCGTCGGAGTCGGCGAACACCACGCTGACGGCGACCAGCGCCCTGGTCCAGCGGTGCAGGTTGCGGTACCGCACCCGGGGCCGCGTGCCGAGCTCGGGCCGGAGGGCCTGCAGCCCCTCGTCACCGGCGAGGCGCGCCATCTCGTCGTCGTCGGCCAGCACGAGCCGGATGGCGCCGGTCGGGCACACCTGCGAGCAGCGCGTGTCGTGCCAGCCCTGGTCGATCAGGTGAGCGCAGCCGGTGCACTTCTGGGGAAGCTGCTTCTCGTCGTTCCAGTAGATGACGTCGTAGGGGCACGAGGCGACGATCTCGCGACGACCGACGGCCTTGACGGGATCGATGATCACGAGGCCGTCGTCGCGCTTGTACACGGCGCCGTCGGCGGTCAGGCAGGGCGCGGCGTCGCAGTGCTGGCAGGGCTTGGGCAGGTACGACGTCTGCACGATCGGGTACTGGCCACGCTCGGCGCGCTCGATGTTCATCCAGCGGTGGCCGTGCCAGGGCTGGGCCGCCGACAGGGGTGAGAAGTCGTTGTCTACGAACTCGTCCTTGTCGGCCAGGAAGCAGTCGTTGCAGTCGTGGCAGAGGGCGAGGTCGATGACCAGGTTCCAGCTCTTCATCGCTGCTTGCCCTCCCATTTCTCGATCTCGATCAGACAGGAGTTGTTGGACATGGCGGTCGACGTCGGGGTGATGAAGCGCTTGCTGGTGAGCAGGTTGACGCAGCCCGCGATGTCGGGCGAGGCGCCGGGCTCGCCCAGGGGCAGGTAGTCGGCGCACGACTCGTAGCTGTGCACCGTGCCGGGCGCGAGGCGCTCGGTGAGATGGGCCGAGAGGATCACCGAGCCGCGATCGTTGAAGGCCCGCACGAGGTCGTCCTCGGCGATGCCGCGCGCGGCAGCGTCGCGCGCGTTCACGCGGATCACCCAGTAGGAGTGGCCGTCGTCGTGCAGGACGCGATGGTCCTTGACCTCGTTCAGCCAGCTTTCCTTCGAATCGCCCATGGTGTGAAAGCTGAAGCGCGGGTGCGGGCTCACGAGCTGGAGCGGGTACTTGCCGTAGAGCTCGCTCGTGTGGTGGCCCTCCCAGCTCGGGATGTACTGCGGCCCCAGGGCGGGCCGTTCCGGGTCGACCACGTCCATCTCGAGGCGCTTGATGGCGGAGCTCACGAACTCGATCTTGCCCGAGGCCGTCTGCAGGCCCTTCATGCCGACGGTGTCGCCCGGCCGCGGTCCCCAGTCCGGCGTGTCGCGGCGCCGGCCCTCGGCGAACCAGCGCATGGCCGGCGTGGCCACGTGCGGGTCGGGCATGGGCACGACGAAGTAGCCCTTCTTCTCGAACTCCTCCCAGGTGATGTACTTGGGCAGGTCGGTGGCCGCGAAGTAGAGCTTGCACCAGTCGTACTCGTTGCGACCGCCGTCGGTGTAGATGTCGCCCACGCCCATGCGCTCGGTCACCGCGGCGAAGATGTCGTAGTCGGACTTGCTCTCGCCGAGCGGCTCGATGCACTTCTTCTGCAGGGTGATCACGCGATGGTTGGTCTGGATGAAGTTGTCGGGGATGTAGCCCGAGCAGTTGCCGAACTCGCTCATGTCCCAGCGCTCGAAGTTGGTGCAGGCCGGCAGCACGACGTCGGCGTACTTGGCCTCGCCCTCCATCCAGATCGATTGGTTGACGACGGTGCGCACCTTGCCCTCGCGGTACGCCTTCACGTAGCGGTTGGTCTGCTGCATGGTGCCGATGAACGAGCCGCCGTAGCGCCAGGACATCTCGATGAAGGGGTAGCCCGGCGCCGGGTACTGGTACTTCTGCATCTGGCTCTCGATCGAGCTGCCGCAGAAGCCCTTGCCACGCCACTCGAAGGGCTCGTGCATCATCGCCTCGGGGATGCGCAGGCGGGGGATCGCCATGCCCTCGGGCGAGTCGTGGGTGTTGACCGTGGGATGCGAGCCGGTGCCGTGGGCGAACATGCGGTACATCCAGCGGTAGGCGGCCGCCGACTTCTCGGGATCGCCCGAGATGCCGCCCTCGGCGTAGCCCGGGAAGAGGAACCCCTCGTTGCTGGGCGCGCCCTGCGAGGTGCCCCAGATGTTGCTGCCCGGCTTGCCATAGCCCTGCATGGCGGCCAGGGCCACCATGGTGCGGGCCCATTCGTTGCCGGTGGCCGAGCGGCAGGCGCCGCCCCAGCCGCCGAGGCCGCCGGCGGCCAGCATCGTCTTCTTGGCGCCCCACTCGCGCGCCAGGGCGCGGATGTCGCGGGCCGGCACGCCGCTCTCGCCCTCGGCCCACTCGGGCGTCTTGGGCCGCCCGTCGGACTCGCCGAGCACGTAGGCGCGCCACTCGTCGAAGCCGGCCGTGCGGTCGGCGACGTACTGTTTGTCGTACGTTCCTTCGGTCAGCCAGGTGTAGGCGATCGCCAGGCCGAAAGCGACGTCGGTGCCCAGGCGCGGCGCCATCCACTTGTCGGCGAAGAGCTCGGCGGTGGGGTTGAAGTAGGGATCGACGAACACCATCTTGATGCCGAGCTCCTTCATCCAGTAGCGGCGGATGGTGCTCTCGAAGGCGGAGTAGATGCCGCCCCCCGTGGTCTCGGGGTCGGCCGACCAGAAGACGACCATCTCGGTGTGCTTGAGGGCGTCTTCGAGCAGGTCCCACTGCTCGGGGATCCCGAGGCGGTGGCTGTTGCCCCACATGGGCATCGCGCCCCAGTGCCAGCCCTCCCAGCTGTCGGGGTTGTGCGCGCAGTGGGCGAAGCCCATGACGTTGACGAAGCGGTTGTAGGCGCTGTGGCGGTAGCCGATGTTGCCCCAGAGATGGTGCGAGCTCTCGGTCGTCATGACCGAGCCGGGGCCGACCTCGCGGTGGCAGCGCTCGACCTCGTCGGCGACGATGTCGAGAGCGGCGTCCCAGCTGATCGGCTCGTAGCCCGACACGCCGCGGTTGCGCACGTTGCGCGCTCCCTTGTGGTCGAAGTCGACCCGCTTGAGCGGCGTCAGGATACGCTTGGGCGAGTAGATCATGGAACGCTGCGCCTGGGCGTGCGGCGCGAGGGTCGTCTTGCGCGGCGAGACGAAGGAGCGGCCCCGCGCCTCGATCGTCCAGTCGCCCTTGTCGTCGACGTCGAGCTCCATGGGCGTCAGGCGTACGATCCTGCCGTCCTGCACGTCGACGAAGACGGGACCGCCGGTCGTGCTGTTGGTCAGTCTTACGACGTCTCCCATGCTCCCTTGACCTCCGCCTCGTCGTTCGTCTCGCTCAAAGGGACTGGCCGGCGACGGCCGCGGCCACAACCGGGTTTTCCGCGATGCGGACAAGGCCGCCCACAGTACGGGCATCCTACCGTCGCCTCAGCCGCCGTTCAAGCATCGCCTACGCCGCGGCCACACCGCGCGAACGTGAGGCTGGTAGACTGATGCCCCGACCATGACTCCCGCGGACGACAACGTGAAGATCGGCGTGCTGCTGGCCGGCGGCGGCGGCCGCCGCGCCGGCGTCGACAAACGTTTCCTGGTGCTCGAGGGTCGGAGCCTCCTGCAGCGCAACCTCGCGTTCCTGCACGGCCTGTTCGAGACCGTCGTGGTCTCGCTCGGGCAGGACCAGCGGCTCGATCTGGGCGACGCCGCCGCGCTGGGCGCGACCGAGATCGTGACCGACGCCTGGACCGGCTCCTCGCCCATGGCCGGCATCGCCACCGTGCTCGACCGTTACCGCGCGCCACTGTTTGCCCTGGCCGTCGACATCGCGTTTCCCGACGAGGCCGCCTGCGCCCGTGTGCTCGCGGCCCTGCCCGGCCACGACCTCGCCCTGCCGGCCATCGACGATCACTACCAGCCGCTGTTCGCGGCCTACGGGCCGGGCTGCCTGCCGGTCATGACGAAGCTCCTCGAGACGGGCCGGCACAGCCTGCTCGACGTGCTGCCCGAGACACGCGTGGCGGCCCTGCCCTTCGCCGGCGACGAGCCCTTCCACAGCGTCAACACGATGGACGACTACGCCGCCGCGCGCCTCCGCGCGGGCGGGGCCGGCGGGGCCGAAGCCCCGCCGGCCGGCCCCGCCCCGGCCCTCGTGGCGATCGTCGGCAAGAGCGACTCGGGCAAGACGACGCTGATCGAGAAGCTCGTGCCCGAGCTCGTGCGGTTCGGGCTGCGCGTCGGCACCGTCAAGCACGACGCCCACAGCTTCGAGATCGACCATCCCGGCAAGGACTCCTGGCGCCACGGCCAGGCCGGCGCCCACGCCTACGTGGTCGCCTCGCGCGAGCGACTGGCCTATATCGCCCGGCTCGACGGCGAGGTGCCGCTGGCCGACATCGCGCGGCGCTACTTCGCCGGCTTCGACCTGGTCGTGGCCGAGGGCTACAAGCGCTCCGCCCCCCACCGGGTCGAGATCTTCCGCACCGGCGCCGGTCACGACGCGCCGCTCTGCGAGCCCGGCGAGGCGCT
>DATIYD010000072.1:0-3760 GCA_035517975.1 Thermoleophilia bacterium
CGAGATGAGACAGCTGCGGAACAGCAGGACGCCGCCCGTCACTGCCGGCACCTCGGGTGTCGTGGTCGTCATGGCTCCCTGCCTGGTCGTGGACGGTCACCGTATTGTGAAGAGCGTTGGCGCAGATGTCCAACGGACAGCGTTGGTCCGAATTACCCTGCCGAGGGTAGGAAATGCCGCCGGCAGCCGTCTCCGGCGAGGCCGCCACGGGACAGTTTGCCCTGCGCAGGACTGGGTTTGCCGGCCGGGACCGCCGGGTAGTTCAGAGACACCGTTCCGGACATCCCGCGCCGCTGTTTCCGCCTCCCCGGCGGACGGCGATGGCCCCCCACCGGACAGGAGTGTGACATGGCACGTAAGCCCGCCTCCCAGACCCCGGTTCGCTCCGGCCTGTCGACCGCTTCGATGACTGCCGCGCCGGCCGCCACCGTCGGCTCGGCGACTCCCGTACCGCTCGATGCGCCGGCCGCCAAGGCGCCGGTGCGCGCGCGGCCGGTGACGAGCGCGTCGCGCGAGTACGCCGTGTGCGACCTCTGTGGCGGGCAGCTCGGCCGCAACGCGGGTCACTTCCACATGGTCTCGCCGCTTACGGCACGGCACGTGTCGGTCTGCCGCACCTGCCGGCGGGCGGCCCTCTCCGAGGGCTACCGGCCGCGCGCCTGATCGTCCGCTCCCAAGGCCGGCGCCGGCCGGCGTGTCGTTCGGTCTACAATAGGGCCGCGCCGCAACCGGCGCGGCCCTTCTTTTAGCGAAAGAGACGACCGACGTGACGACGCGACTGCTCGACGCGTGCCGCGGCAAACGGGTCGACACCACTCCGGTGTGGCTCATGCGCCAGGCCGGACGCTACCTGCCCGAATACCGTGCCCTGCGCGAGAAGCTCAGCTTCATCGAGCTCTGCCGGCGGCCCGAGGTGGCGGTCGAGGTCACGCTCCAGCCGCTCGCCCGCTTCGATCTCGACGGCGCCATCATCTTCGCCGACATCCTGCTGCCGCTCGAGGGCATGGGCATCGGCTTTCACTTCGACGCCCACGACGGCCCGGTGATCGAGCGCACTGTGCGCTCGGCCACCGATCTGCGGGGCGTGCGCGCCGGCGACCCGGCCGCCGACGTGCCCTTCGTCTTCGAGGCGCTGCGCCTGGCGGCCCGTGAGCTCGCCGGCCGCGTGCCGCTGATCGGCTTCGCCGGCGCGCCCTTCACCCTGGCCAGCTACGTGATCGAGGGCGGCCACTCGCGCACCTACGCCGAGGTCAAGCGGCTGATGCTCACCGAGCCGGCCACCTTCGCGCGGCTGATGGAGCTGCTTGCCGACACCACGATCGCCTACCTCCTCGCCCAGGTCGAAGCCGGCGCCCAGGTGCTGCAGCTCTTCGACTCCTGGGCCGGCGCCCTTGCGCCGGCCGACTACGAGCGCTTCGCGGCGCCCCACAGCCGCAGGGTGCTCGAGGCGCTGTGCGGCCACGGCGTGCCGCTGATCCACTTCGCGGGAGGCGCCGGCGGCATGCTCGCCCAGGTGCGGGCCGCCGGCGGCGACGTCGTCGGCCTCGACTGGCGCGTCGATCTCGATCGCGCCCGCGCCGAGCTCGGCGAGGGCGTCGCGGTGCAGGGCAACCTCGACCCGGCGGCGTTGCTCGGGCCGCCCGCCGAGGTCGAGCGGCATGCGGCCGACGTGCTGCGCCGGGCGCACGGCCGCCCCGGTCATATCTTCAACCTCGGCCACGGCGTGCTGCCGGCCACCTCGCCCGAGACGGTCGCTCGCCTGGTCGAGTTCGTGCACGACTGGAACGGAGGGGACTGAGTGGCCAGCATCGACGTCGCCATGCTCGCCTTCGGCGGCCCGGGCTCGGTCGCCGAGGTCGGACGCTTCATCGAGACCATGACGGGGGCCGCGCCGGCGCCCGAGACACTGGCCGCGGTCACGCGCCGCTACGAGGCCATCGGCGGCCGCTCGCCGCTGCCCGATATCACGGCCCGCCAGGCCGCCGCTCTGCAGGCCGCCATGGTCGCGCAGCTCGGCGTCGAGGTGCGGGTGCGGCCCGGCTACCTCTACAGCTCGCCGAGCGTCGCCGACTGCCTCGCCGAGCTCGACCCGCGTGACACGGCCGTGCTGCCGATGTCGCCGTTCTCCTCGCGCTTCACGACCGGCGCCTACCGTGCGGCTCTGGCCGCCGCCGGCCGCCCCGAGCTGTCGTTCGTCGAAGGCTGGCATGCGGACCGGCGCTACCTGGCGGCCGTCAGCCGCCGGCTCCACGAGACCCTCGACGGTGCCGACGCGAGCGAGTTCGCCGTGCTCTTCACGGCCCACAACGTGCCGTTCGAGACGGTCGCCGAGGGCGACCCCTACGTCGAGCAGCTCCAGCAGACGGTCGCCCAGCTCTTGCCGGGGCTCATGCCGGGCGACTGGCGCCTCGCCTTTCAGAGCAAGGGGCGCCGTGGCGGCGAATGGCTCGAGCCCGAGGTGGTGCCGGCCGTGCACGACCTGGCCGCAGCCGGCTGGAAGAACCTGCTGGTCGTGCCGCTCGGCTTCGTCGCCGACCACGTCGAGACGCTCTACGACCTCGACGTCGAGCTGCGCGACGTCGCCGAGTCGAGCGGCATGGCGTTCCTGCGCAGCCGTGCCCTGAACGACGCGCCCTTCTTCATCGAGGCGCTGGCCGACATCGTCATCGAGCATCTGGCGCGCCGACCGCTGACCGGGCCGGTCGACCTGGGCAGGGGAGGTCCCTTCGGACCGGGAGGCTCGCTGGGATTCGGCGACCCCTTCGGGGCGGACGACTCTCCGGAGCCGGGCAACGGTCACGGCGCGTGAGCCGCGGGCGGCGGTGATGGCGCATGAGCCGCTGGCGGCGGTGGCGGTGCGCGACGTGCCGGCGACGAGCGCCGTCGCCGAGACCCCCGAGGTCGGTCTCTCGTGAACGGCGAGCGCCCGACGATCGCCGTGATCGGCGGCGGCATGGCCGGTCTCGGCGCCGCCCACGCGCTCGAGTGCCTGCGCGCGGCGACCGATCAGCCGCCCTTCGATTGGGTCCTGTTCGAGCGCGCCGACTACTTCGGCGGCAAGGTGCGCACCGAGCGCGTCGACGGCTTCGTGATCGAGGGCGGCCCCGATTCGTTCATCGTCGAGAAGCCCTGGCCCATGGAGCTGGCCCGCACGCTCGGCATCGGCGACCGCCTGCTCGACTCCAACGAAGACGTGCGCCGCAGCTACGTGTTCTCGCGCGGGCGCCTGCACGAGCTGCCCGAGGGCCTGATCCTGATGGTCCCGACTCGGCTGCTGCCCTTTGCCGCCTCCAGCCTCATCTCCCTGCGCGGCAAGCTGCGCATGGGCCTCGACCTCGTGCTGCCGCGCGGACGGGCGCTTGCCGACGAGAGTCTGGGTGACTTCGTGCGCCGCCGCCTGGGCGCCGAGGCTCTCGCCAAGGTCGCCGAGCCCATCGTGGCCGGCATCCACGCCGGCGACCCCGAGCAGATGAGCGTGCGCGCGACGTTTCCCATGTTCCTGGAGATGGAGCGCGACCACCGCAGCCTGATCGTCGGCATGATCCGCCGCCGGCGGGCGCGGCTGCGGGCTACGCGCGCTGCGCGGGGCGGGGCGCGTTCGACGGGCGTCGCGGCCGGCCGCGGTGCGACAGGCACGGGAGGCGCGCCGACGTCCGGCTCCGATGCCGGCGGCGCGTCGCGCAAGCCGCGCGCCTACTTCCTGTCGTTTCGCACCGGCCTGGCCGATCTCGCCGACGCGGTCGTGGCCGACCTGCCGGAC
>DATIYD010000073.1:0-21784 GCA_035517975.1 Thermoleophilia bacterium
GGCGGCGGACCGGCGCCTTCGCGCCGGTCCGCCACCCCCTGCAGTGTACGTGGTCACTTTACGGCAAACAACCTGCTGGTAGCCGCAATTTGCTTCAGTGGGTCACTTGGCGACCCACACGAGGTTCATGTCGGCGCTGCCCATCGGGTCGTGCTGCTGACCGTCGACACGAGTATCGAAGATCCGGTACTCCCGATAGAAGTACAGCGGGATCGTCGGCGCGTCGGCCAGGATGAGCTTCTCGGCCTGCGCGTACAGCTGCAGCCGCTGCGTCTGGTCGACCGTGCCGCGGGCCTGGTCGAGGTACTTGTCGACCGTCGGGTTCGCGTACCCGGTGAACGTGTTCTGGGCCGACTGGGTGCTGTAGTAGAGCGGGTACAGGAAGTTGTCCATCGACGGGTAGTCGGCCGACCAGCCCAGGCGATAGATCTGGAGCTTGCCCTGCGAGCCCTTCGTGAGGAACGTGCCCCACTCGAGACCCGACATGTTGACCTTGAGGCCGATAGCCTGCCAACCTGCCTGCACCGGGGCGAGGATCTTGTCGTGGCCGGCGCCGGTGTTGTAGCTGAGCGTGAGCGCCGGCACAGTGCCGAGGCCCGACACGATCTGCTTGGCCTTGGCGGTGTCGTAGGGGTACGGCAGCGTCGAGAGGTTGCTGCCGGGGATGCCGATCGGCACGAGGCCGTTCGGCTCGATGTCGACGCCCTCCTGCACCGTGTTGATCACGGCGTTGCGGTCGACCGAGTACGACAGGGCCTGACGCAGGGGCAGACCACTGGTGCCGCCCACGACCGGGTCCTTCCAGTTGAAGTTGATGTCGTAGATGGCCAGGAGCGGCCACTTCTTGGCGATCCAGCCCTTGCTGGCCGCCATGGCCTCGGAGGACGCCACCTGGCCGACCGGCACCGACGTGAAGTCGATGTTGCCGGCCTGGAAGGCGAGCCACTCGGTCGAGGTCTCGGCGAACTCGGGCATGTGGATGGCATCGACGAACGGACCGTTGGTCGCGCTCGCGTTCCACCAGTGCGGGTTCTTGACCAGATCGACTTCCTGGTTGTGGACCCACTTCGAGAGGATGAAGGGACCGGTACCGATCGGCTTCTGGTCGAAGGCCTTGATGCCTTCCTTCATGGCGTAGGCGACCGGCCAGACCGCGGTGATCGGGTGGCCCAGGGTCACCGGGAACTCGGCGAACGGGTACTTGAGGGTGACCTGGACGGTCCACTTGTCGAGCGCCTTGACGCCGGTGAGGCCGTGCTTGGCCGCACCGGTGCCGTCGGTGCCGACGATCGGCGCGAAGATGTAGCCCGGCGTGCCGGCGATCCAGTACTTGGAGTTCGATGCGGCGTTCCAGCTCGCGACCACATCGGCGGCCGTGACCTCGGTGTTCACCGGCGGCTGGAAATACACGCCCTGGCGGATGGTGAAGGTGAAGACCTTGGCGTCGGGGCTGACGGTGAACTTCGTGCACAGGTTCGGCACGGTCTGCATGGTGCTGCCGTCGGCCGACACCTTGTACTTGAACAGGCCTTCGAAGATCTGTCGCACCACGTTGTAGCCGATGCTCTCAGAGTACGTGTTGGGCGCGATACCGACGGGTTCGCCGTCGAGCGGATAGTTGTAGGTACCGCCCGCCTTGGGCGTCGAGCTCGAACTGCTGCTTGTGCCGGTGTTGCTCTTACTGCCGCAAGCAGTCAGGACGAGGGCGAGCGCAATCAGCATGATGCCTGCGATGAGCGCCCCCCGTGACCTCATCCTGAGGTTCTTCAAGGCGACCTCCTTTGGGTTACACGGAAAAACAACTGTGGGACGACCCCGTACGGGCTCCCTGACGCGAGCGGCGGACCGTTGCCTCCAAGCCGCAAACGGCCGCGCTTCGCTCCCGCACGTTCGCCGACAGATGCGACCCCCTTTCACGACGGGACGGCGTGCACAATCGTACTTCGTGCCACCTTACCACGTCCCTTCCCGTCCCGCATCGCGGGCGCGGGAAGGCGGTGGCATGCAGCCCTTTACAGGCGCCAGATGAGGATGAACGTGTTGATGAACAACGCGACGGCCGCGATGATCGTGTAGCGCGTGAGATTGCGCTCCATGACGCTCGCCTGCGCCGCGAACGAGAAGCCGGTCGTGCTGCTCATGCCGGCGTCCTTGCCCGAGTGCAGCAGGACGAGCACGATCAGCACCACGCAGATGATGAGCTGGAGGGCGATGAGCAACGCGTTCAACACCAGAGGGACTCCTTCGTGTTCGCTCAAGGAGCGCGCCACGGAGACGCGCTCCTGCAGGATAATAATCCTGAATCGGCTATGCAACAGGCAACGAGTCGCCGGACGCCGCCGGCGCCCGTCGCCCCGGCGTCCTAGCGCACCGGCCGCAACAGGTCACGGCCCGTCATCTCGGGCGGTGCCGACACGCCCAGCAGCGCGAGGACCGTCGGGGCGATGTCCGCGAGGACCCCGCCGCCGCGCACCTCGGCTCTCTTGACCGTGGCCACGAACGGCACCGGGTTGGTGCTGTGGGCCGTGTTCGGCCCTCCGTCGGGATCGAGCATGTGGTCGGAGTTGCCGTGATCGGCGGTGATCAGGCAGGCGCCACCCCGGGCGAGCACGTCGGGCACGAGACGGCCGAGGCACGCGTCGACCGTCTCGACCGCCGCGATCGCCGCTTCGAGCACGCCCGAATGACCCACCATGTCGGCGTTCGCGTAGTTGACGACGACGAAATCGAGCTGGTCGCCCGCAAGGGCGGCGAGCAGCTCGTCGGTCACCTGCGGGGCGCTCATCTGGGGCTTCTTGTCGTAGGTCGGTACGTCACGCGGGCTGGGCACCAGGATGCGGCGCTCGCCCGCCACGGCGCGCTCGACGCCACCGTTGAAGAAGAACGTCACGTGAGCGTACTTCTCGGTCTCGGCGATGTGCAGCTGGCGCAGACCGTGGGCCGCCAGCACCTGGGCGAGCACGTGCGTCACGGGCTCGGGCTCGAAAGCCACCGCCAGCGGGAACTCACGCTTGTAGCGGGTCATGGTCACGAACTCGACCCTGGGCGGGTGCGGACCCCGATCGAAGCCGGCGAAGGGCTCCTCGAAGAACGCCCTCGTGAGCTCACGCGCCCGGTCCGGGCGGAAGTTGAAGAACAGGCAGACGTCGCCCTCGCGCACCCGGTGCTCGTCGCGGGCGCCGATCACCGTGGGCTTGACGAACTCGTCGGTCTCACCGCGGGTCACCGCCGCCGCGACGGCGGCCTGGGCATCGGCCGCGACAAAGCCGGCCCCGTAGACCAGCGCGTCGTAGGCGAGCTTGACCCGGTCCCAGCGGTCGTCGCGGTCCATCGCGTAGTAACGCCCCGCGACGGTGCCGTAGCGCCCGACGCCGATCGCCTTCATGTGAGCCTCGACCTCGGCCAGGAAGCGCGGTGAGGAGTCGGGCGGGGTGTCGCGCCCGTCGAGGAAGGCGTGCACGACCACGTCGCGCACCTCCTCGCGTCGCGCCATGTCGAGGCACGCCTTGAGGTGGCCCAGGTCGGAGTGCACGCCGCCGCCCGAGACCAGACCCATGAGGTGGAACGTGGCGCCGCGCTCGCGGGCCGTGGCGAAGGCGTGTTTCAAGGCCGGATTCTCGAAGAACTCGCCGTCGGCGATCGCCTTGGTGATGCGCGTGAGGTCCTGGTAGACGACACGGCCGGCGCCGATGTTCAGGTGGCCGACCTCCGAGTTGCCCATCTGCCCGCCGGGCAGGCCGACCGCATTGCCCGAGGCGTCGAGCGTGCCGTGCGGATAGGCCGACCACAAGTGATCGAAGGTCGGCGTGTCGGCCAGCTCGACAGCGTTGCCCGAGCCCGGCTCGGCGTAGCCCCAGCCGTCGAGGATGGCCAGGACCACCGGCCGGTACGTGCGGCCGGTCGGCGAGAGCGCCGCGCCGGCGGTGGGCGCCGCGCTTGCGCCCGCGCCGCCCGCTGCCGGTCGCTCGGTCACACGGCCTCGAAGCGCACGATGCGGGCGAACTCGACGGGATCGAGACTGGCCCCGCCGACCAGCACCCCGTCGATGTCCGGCTGCGCCATGAGCTCGTCGATGTTCGCCGCCTTGACGCTGCCGCCGTAGAGCACGCGCACCTGATCGGCCGCGGGGCCGAGGTTCTCGCGCACGCGGGCGCGGACGAAAGCGACGGTCTCCTGGGCGATCTCCGCAGTCGCGGTCTTGCCCGTGCCGATCGCCCAGATCGGCTCGTAGGCGATGGCGAGGGTGGCCAGATCGTCGGGCGTGATCACCGCGAGATCACGGTCGATCTGGCGTCCGATCTTCTCCTCGGTGCGACCGGCGACACGCTCGTCGTCGGTCTCGCCGCAGCAGAGCACGGGCAGCAGGCCGTGGTCGAGCGCGACGCGCACTTTCTGGGAGAGCTCGGTGTCGTTCTCGGCGAAGTACTGGCGCCGCTCCGAATGGCCGAGGATCACGGCGTCGACGCCCACCTCGACCAGCATGGGCGCCGAGACCTCGCCGGTGTAGGCGCCCTCGAGCGCGAAGTGCATGGTCTGGGCACCGACGCCGACGTTCGTGCCGCCGGTCTCGCCGACCAGCACGGTCAGATCGGTGAACGGAGCGCAGAGCAGGATGTCGCGGTCGTCGACGCCGGCCACGAGCGGCGCGAAGGCGCGCGCGTAGATCACGGCCTCGGCTTGCGTCTTGAACATCTTCCAGTTCCCGGCCATGAGCGGCCTGCGCGCGGACTCCATCGTCGTATCCGTCTCCTTCCGGCGCTCTCGAGGGGCGCCCGTCGCTGTCGGTGAGGTGCCTCTCTCCTGGCTCAGGCGTCGAGGAGCGCTTCGACGCCCGGCAGAGCCCGGCCCTCGAGGAACTCCATCGAGGCGCCGCCGCCGGTCGATACGTGGGTGATGTGGTCCTCTAGCCCGAAGGCGCGCACCGCGCTCACGGTGTCGCCACCGCCCACCACGGTGACCCCCGGACAGGCCGCCACGGCCTCGCCGACGGTGCGGGTGCCGGTCGCGAACTCGGCGACCTCGAACAGACCCATGGGGCCGTTCCAGAACACCGTGCCGGCCTCGCGCAGGCGTGTGCCGAAGGCGGCCGCCGTGGCCGGGCCGATATCGAGGCCCATCTCGTCGACGGGTATCGCGTCGGCCGCAAGCACCCGTCGGGCATCGGCGGCGGTCGGCTCGGGGGCGACGACGATGTCGGTCGGCAGCACGAACTCGCACGCCGAGCCGGCCGCCGCCGTGAGCGCCTTCGCGGCGACCTCCGACGTGCCTTCCTCGACCTTCGAGCGGCCCACGCTCAGGCCTTCGGCGGCGAGCAGCGGGAAGCACATCGCGCCGCCCACGAGGATCGCGTCGGCGACGGTCAGCATCTTCTCGATGACGCCGATCTTGTCGGACACCTTGGCGCCGCCCAGCAGCACGACGAAAGGCCGCGCGGGCTCGGCGAGCAGCCGGCCCAGCACGTCGAGCTCGCGTGCCATGAGCAGGCCGGCCACGCCCGGCAGGATGTGCGGCACGCCCACCGTCGAGGCGTGCGCCCTGTGGGCGGTCCCGAACGCGTCGTTCACGTAGACCTCGGCGAGCGCGGCGAGGCGAGCCGCGAAGCCGGCGTCGTTGCCGGTCTCCTCGGCGTGGAACCGCAGGTTCTCGAGCAGCAGCAGATCGCCGGCCGCAAGGCCGGCCGCCGCGGACTCGACCTCGGGCCCCACGCAGTCGTCGGCCTTGGCGACAGGGCGGCCGAGCAGCTCGGCCAGGCGTCCGGCGACGGGGTCCATGCGCAGCTCGGGCACGATCTTGCCCTTGGGACGGCCGAGGTGCGAGGCCAGGACCACCCGGCAGCCGTGGTCGAGCAGGTAGGTGATGGTCGGCAGCGCCGCGCGGATGCGGGTGTCGTCCGCGACGGCGCCGCCCGACAGCGGCACGTTGAAGTCGACGCGCAGGAAGATGCGGCGCCCGTCGACCGGATAGTCGGTCAGAGCACGCTTGGCCATGGGGCCTCCTCGGGTCTGCCGGGGGTGTCTAGAGGACGCGCGCGGTCAGGTCGAGCAGACGGCAGGTGTAGCCCCACTCGTTGTCGTACCACGCCACCACCTTGACCATCCGGCCGTTGGTCAGCGTGAGGGCCGAGTCGATGATCGACGAGGCGGAGGTGCCGACGATGTCGCTCGAGACGATGGGGTCTTCGCAGTACTCGAGGATGCCCTTGAGCTCGCCCTCGGCCGCGGCCTTGAAAGCGGCGTTGACCTCGGCGGCCGTGACGTCGCGCTTGAGCTCGGCGGTGAGGTCGGTGCAGGATCCGTCGGGCGTGGGCACGCGCAGCGAGAAGCCGTCGAGCTTGCCCTTCAGATGCGGCAGGACGATGCCCACGGCACGCGCGGCGCCTGTCGTGGTCGGGATGATCGAGAGGGCGGCGGCACGGGCGCGGCGCAGGTCCTTGTGCGGAAAGTCGAGCACCTTCTGGTCGTTCGTGTAGGCGTGGATCGTGCTCATGAAGCCCTTCTCCACGCCGAAGGCGTCGTCGAGCACCTTGACCATCGGGGCCAGACAGTTGGTCGTGCAGCTCGCGTTGGAGATCACGTCGTGGCGCGCCTTGTCGTAGGCCGCCTCGTTGACGCCGAGCACCACCATGACGTCGGCGTCGCCGGCCGGAGCCGAGATGATGACCTTCTTGGCGCCGGCGGTGAGGTGCGCGGCCGATGCCTCGCGCTTGGTGAAGCGCCCGGTCGACTCGATCACCACGTCGACGCCGAGGTCGCGCCACGGCAGCCGGGCGGGCTCGGTCTCGGAGAGCACCTTGATGGTCTTGCCGTCGACGACCAGCGCGTCGCCGGTGAAGGCGACCTCGCCTGGGAACGTGCCGTGGACCGAGTCGTACTTGAACAGATGGCGCATGGTGGCGCCGTCCATGAGGTCGTTGATGGCGACGATGTCGAGGTCGGCGTGCTGCTTGGCGACCGCGCGCACGTAGAGGCGACCGATCCTGCCGAAGCCGTTGATGCCTACCTTCAATGTCATGCTGTCCTCCAGATCGATTGCACGAGGGGAGTCTACCAGAGCGGCCGCGCGCTCCAGAGCGCAGTGACGTACGACGTGCGACGATGGCCCCTCGACTGTGCTGCCCACTGCTTGGAGTTGTGCATCCGGGGCTCGGCAGCCAAACGCCCCGCGCCCCGGAGGTCATCGCCTCCCCGCGTCGGCGGCCAGCGCCTCGAGGCGCCGCAGACGGTGGTTCAGGGCGGATTTCGTGAGAGCCGGCCGGGCCCTGGCGGCCAGCTCGGGCAGGCTGAGATACGGATGCTTCAGACGCAGCGCGGCGGCGCTGCGCAGGGCGGCCGGCACGAGCGCCCAGCGCTCGTCGGCCATGAGCAGGCGGATGGTCTCGGTCTGCCGCAGGGCGGCCCGGGCCGCGCGGCCGGCGTTGGCCTCGTCGCAGTTGGCGAGGCGGTTGGCCCGGCCGCGCACCTCGCCGAAGACGAGGTGCTCCTCCCAGGCGAGCCGGGCGCCGTGGGCGCCGAGCGTGGCGAGGAGATCGGCGGCGGTCTCGCCGCGCTTCGTGTAACAGGCGGCGTTGCGCTGGCGCACGGCGACCTTGAACTCGAGCCCGAGCCGCGACAGCAGCCGGCGGCACTCCTCGGCGAGCTCCTCGGATTCGAAGGTGAGCTCGGCGTGCACGCCGGCGCCAGGGGGCGAGATCGAGCCGCAGCCCAGAAAGGCGCCGCGAGCGAAGGCGACCCGGCAGCAGCGGCGCGCGACGACGCGGGCCGGCACGCCGATCTGCACCTGGAACGAGTCGGACAGCACGCCCGCCTCGTTCAAGATCTGCAGGTGGCGCGGGTCGTCGCCGAGGACCACCTCGTAGCGCAGGCCGGCCGGCGGCGTATCGGCCGTGCGCAGCTCGGCGTGGGTGCCGAGCGGGCGCAGCAGCGCCAGGACCGAGCGAGCCACGGCCGGTAGCTGCGAGCTGACGCGCACAGTGTACTGGCCACCCGAGGCGATCTCGAACGTGCCGGCCGCGAAGAGCAGGCCGGCGAGCTGGGCGCGGCCGCAGTGACTCTCCGTCGGCACGATCGCGGCGAGCTCGCGCTTGACGTCCTGGCTGAAGCTCATGGCGCCGCCAGGCGCAGCACGGCGTCGGCCAGCTTGGCGGCGTCGTGACGGAAGAAATCTCCCTCGCGCGCGAGCGGCGCATGCACCACCCGCACGCCCAGCGTGGCGAGCTCGCCGTCGTCGACCGCCACGGGCGCTGCTCCTTCGGCCCGGTAGGCCGCGGCGAGCTCCTCGGAGACCGGCGTGTCGTTGACGAGCACGACGTCGATCATGCCGGCGACACCGTGCCGGCACAGGGCCCGCACGTGGTCGGCGGCGGAGTGGTCGTCGGTCTCGCCGGGCTGGGTCATGACGTTGCAGACGTAGACCACCCGGGCACGGGTGCGCTTGAGCGCCTCGCGCACCTCGGGGATCAGCAGGTTCGGCACGATGCTGGTGTACACGCTGCCGGGGCCCAGCACGACCAGGTCGGCGGCGGCCAGCGCCTCGAGGGCCTGGGGCACGGCCGGCGGCCGGCCCGGCTCGAGCCAGACGCGCAGCGGCAGGCGCTTGCTGGCCGTGATCGTCGACTCGCCCGCGACCCTCTCCCCGCCCTCGAGCTCGGCGTGCAGCGTGACACTCTCGAGCGTCGCCGGCAGCACACGGCCGCGCACCTTGAGCACCGTCGTCGATTCCTGCACCGCCCGTTCGAAATCGCCGGTCACGTCGGCCAGCGCGGCGACGAAGAGGTTGCCGAAGCTGTGGCCCTGCAGGCCGCCGTCCTGCGGGAACCGGTACTGGAACAGGCGGCTCATGAGCGACTCGTCGTCGGCCAGGGCGACGAGACAGCTACGGATGTCGCCCGGCGGCAGGGTGCCCATGCTGCTGCGCAGCAGGCCGGAACTGCCGCCGTCGTCAGCCACCGTCACCACGGCGGTCAGGTTGCTCGAGTGCCGTTTGAGGCCCGACAGCAGCACGGACAGGCCGGTGCCGCCGCCGATCGCGACGATGCGCGGGCCGCGGGCGAGCCGGGCGTCGGTGCGCAGGGCGAGCACGCCCGGCTCGTCCGCGGCCCGCGCGAACCGGTAGAGGCTGCGCGCACCGAGGGCCACGACGACGAGGCCGGCCAGCAGGCTGGCCACGACCAGTCCGACCGCGAGGGCCACGTGGCCGGTGATCCAGGTCCCCCCCACGTCGTGGCGGCGGCCGCTCGTGACGACCACTCCCAGGGCGAGCCAGCCGGAGAGGCCGATGAGCGCGCCGCCGGCGCAGACGGCGAGCACGCGGCGCTTCATGCCGAGGCCCGGGTAGAGCCATTGCAGGCGGGTCATACGAAGGCGGCGCGAGGCCACGGCGCGTCCTTTCCCCTCAGCCTCTGTTCATGTCGCGGTGGTGGACCGTCGTCTGCAGCCCCTCGGCGGCGTAGTGATCGGCGAGCCAGGCCGCGATCGTGACGGAGCGATGGCGCCCGCCGGTGCAGCCGATGCCCACCGTCAGGTGAGCCTTGCCCTCGGCGACGTAGCGCGGGAACAGGTAGTCGAGCAGCGGCAGCAGCACGCCGAAGAACTCGGCACCGTCGACCGACTCGAGCACGTAGTCGCGCACCTCGCGATCGAGCCCGGTCAGGGGCCGCAGGTCGAGGTCGTAGAACGGGTTGGGCAGGAACCGCACGTCGAACAGCAGGTCGACGTCGATCGGCACGCCGTACTTGTAGCCGAACGACACGAAGCTGAAGGTCAGGCTCTGCCGACGGCCACGGTGGATGATCTCCTCGTTCAGCCAGAGCTTGAGCTCCTGGATCGTGATGCCGGTCGTGTCGATGATGTGGTTGGCCCGTTCGCGCAGCCCGCCGAGCAGCTCGCGCTCCCGCCTGATGTCCTCGAGCACGGTGTCGTGGGCGGCCAGCGGGTGCCGGCGGCGCGTCTCCTTGAACCGCGCCACCAGGACGTCGTCGGAGGCCTCGAGGAACACGAGGGAATACTCGACCCCGGCCGCGCCGAGCTCGTCGAGCACCCGCTCGATCTCGGCGAAGTACTCGCCGCCGCGCACGTCGCAGACCACGGCGACGCGGTGCACCTTGCTGCCCTCGATACGGAAGAGATCGACGAGCGGCGACAAGAGCTGGGGCGGCAGGTTGTCGACGCAGAAGTAGCCGGCGTCCTCGAAGGCGTCGATGGCCTGGGTCTTGCCGGCGCCCGAGAGCCCCGACAGGATGACGAAGGGCATGGGACTCGTCACCTGATCGCCCCCTCGAGCTCGAGCAGACGGCGCTTCCACGAGGGGTCGTCGCCGTAGCGCCCCAGTTGCCCGTCGCTGCGGGTCACGCGGTGGCAGGGCAGGATCACGGGCAGCTCGTTGCGCGCCATGACCGAGCCGGTCGCCCGCCAGGCGGCCGGATGGCCGGCGTCGCGGGCGAGCTCACGATAGCTGACCGTGCGACCGTACGGCACGCGGGCCAGGGCGCGGAGCACATCGGCCTCGAAGGCGGTGCAGCCGAGCTGCGCCACGTAGGCCTCGACGTCGAGCGGAAAGTCGACGCGCTCTCCCTCGAAGTACCGCGTGAGCAGCCCGCACCAGGGGTCGTCGTCGAGCGCCGCTCCGGGGCGCGGGCGGCGCGCCCGGTCGGGGATCTCGAGCGCGACCGGGCGGCCATCGCGCAGCTCGAGCCGGCCGAGCCCGAAGCGTGTGCTGAACAGCGTCTCGTGGCGCGCGCCGTCGGGCGGCGTGCCCGCCGCGCTCGGCCTGGTCGTCATGGTGCCACCTCTCGCTGGTCGGCGCCCCGGCGCGTGCGCGTCGGCGCGGTGTTTGCCGGCAGCCGGTGCCCGGCGCCTAGCCGGCCTTGTGCAGCTGGCCGTAGATCTCGCGCGCCAGCCGGCGGGGCAAGCCCGGCACCCGCTCGAGCTCGTCGCGCGACGCCGCGATGAAGCGCTCCGGGCTGCCGAAGTGCTCGAGGATCGCCCGGCGCCGCACGGGACCGATCTTCGCAAGCTCGTCGAAGATCGACGCGCGCCGCAGGTCGGACCCCCGCCGCTGCCGATGGAAGGTTACTGCAAAGCGGTGGGCCTCGTCGCGTACACGCTGCAGCAGGAGCGAGGCGGGGTCGTCGGGCGCGAGCGCGAGCGGCCGCGAGCGGCCGGGCACGAAGACCTCTTCGCGCTGCTTGGCGAGACCGATGACCGGCAGCTCCACGCCGTGTGCGTGCAACGCCTCGAGGGCCGCCGAGAGCTGTCCCTTGCCGCCGTCGATCACGATCAGGCTGGGCCGCGCGGCGAAGCTCTCGTCGTAACCCTCGTCGGTTTCGGGCACCGCCGCTGCCGCCGCGGGGGCGCCCGCCGAACGGCCCGCCGCCGGACCGCGGAGGCGCCGCAGGCGACGGCCCACGACCTCGCGCATCATGGCGAAGTCGTCCTGGCCCGCGACCGTGCGGATCGCGAACTTGCGGTAGTGCGCCTTACGCGGCCGGCCATCTTCGAAGACCACCATCGAACCGACGGCGTGCTGCTCTCCGAGGTTGGAGATGTCGTAGCACTCGATGCGCAGCGGCAGGTCGGCGAGGCCGAGCGCGTCGCGCAGCCGCACGAGGGCCTCCTCGCGCGCCTCGCGCGTGCGCGCCAGGCGCGCCTCCTCTTCGTGGGCCGCCTGTTGCGCGTTCTGCTGCGCCATCTCGAGCAGGCGGCGCTTGGGGCCGCGCAGGGCGCGGCGCACGTCGACCCGGGCGCCGCGCCGGGCCGAGAGCACGGCTGAGATCTCGGCCGTGCCCTCGTCGAGCGGCACGATCACCTGTCCCGGGATGCCCACCCCGTCGCCGTAGTACTCGAGCGCGAACTCCTCGGCGACCTCGCGAGCGTCGCGGCCGGCCGTGTTCTCGACGAAGAAGGTCTGGCGGTCGACGAGCGCGCCCTCGCGCACGCGGAACACCTGGACGTTGCCGCCGGGCTCGCCCTGCCAGAGCCCCAGCACGTCGAAGGTGCCCGACCCCTCGCTCTCGACGGCCTGGCGCTCCTGGACGTGACGCACGGCGTCGAGCCGGTCGCGCAGCAGCGCCGCCTTCTCGAACTCGCGGCCCGTGGCGGCCTCGCGCATGTCACGCTCGATGCTGCGCTCGACCTCGGTGAGCTTGCCGCGCAGGAAATCGACCACCTGGCCGATGACCTCGAGGTACTCCTCGCGCGAGACGCGACCGTCGCAGGGGCCAAGCGAGCGATCGATGGCGTACTGCAGGCAGGGTGAGCCGCTCGGCCGCCCCGGCTTCTCGGCCTTGCACTTGCGGTAGGGGAAGATGCGCCCGAGGAGCTCGAGGGTCTCGCGCACCTTGCGGGCGCTGGCGTACGGTCCGAAGTAGAGGTTGCCGGGCAGGTGGCGACCGCGGAAGAACCGCACCCGCGGCCACTCGTCGGCCAGCGTGATCTCGATGTACGGGTAGCTCTTGTCGTCGCGCAGGCGCAGGTTGAAGGGCGGCCGCGCCTCCTTGATGAAGTTGTCCTCGAGCAGCAGGGCTTCGGTCTCGGAGGCCGTCACGACGTACTCGATCGAGCGCGCCCGCGAGACCATCTCGATGGTGCGTCCCGTCGGCGCGGCCGCCCCGCCGCGAAAGTACGACGAGAGGCGCTTGCGCAGGTCTTTGGCCTTGCCCACGTAGAGTACGTCGCCCGCGCCGTCGAGCCAGCGGTACACGCCGGGCGCCGCCGGCGCGCGGCGGGCGGTCTCGTGCAGGGCGGCGAGCGCGTCGCTCAGGGGTCGATCGGTCATCTCACCATGGATTATCGCACGGAAGGTCGAGCCTCTCGGCGAGTGTGCGCGGCGGCACGCCGCCGCGCGGTGCGCGGCGCGCGGTCGAGCCGGCGGCGCGCGGCGACGAGCCGGCGAAGTCGGGGTCGCGGCGTCGCGAGGAGACCGGCGAGGATCAGGTCGCCGGGGCGCGGCGGCGGGCGGCGGCCGGGCTCGTCGCACGCGGCCGCCGCCCGGCGCCGCGGCGGCCGTTCGTGCGGGCCTCGGCGACCGGCGCCTGCCGGGCGTCGCCCAGCACCCGGCGCAGGTACTCTCCGGTGGAGGAACGATCGGCGGCCTGCAGAACGTCTTCGGGCGTGCCGGCGACGATCACCTCTCCCCCCTCGTCGCCGCCCTCGGGACCCAGGTCGATGACCCAGTCGGCCGACTTGATGACGTCGAGGTTGTGCTCGATCACGACCACGGTGTTGCCCTGATCGACCAGTCGCTGCAGCACGTCGAGCAGATGCTCGATGTCGGCGAAGTGCAGGCCGGTCGTGGGCTCGTCCAGGATGTAGAGCGTGCGCCCGGTGGCGACCTTGGAGAGCTCGGTGGCGAGCTTGACGCGCTGTGCCTCGCCGCCCGAGAGGGTGGTCGCCGGCTGGCCGAGCTTGATGTAACCGAGCCCGACGTCGTTTAAGGTCGTGAGCCGGCGCCCGATGCGCGGCACGTTGGCGAAGAACGCGCAGGCCTCGTCGACGCTCATGTCGAGCACCTCGGCGATGTTCTTGCCCTTGAAGAAGACCTCGAGCGTGTCGCGGTTGTAGCGCTGGCCCTTGCAGGCCTCGCAGGGCACGTAGACGTCGGGCAGGAAGTGCATCTCGATCTTGATCTGGCCGTCGCCCTTGCAGACCTCGCAGCGGCCGCCCTTGACGTTGAAGCTGAACCGCCCCGGCTTGTAGCCGCGGACCTTCGACTCGGGCGTGGCCGCGAAGAGCTGGCGGATGTGGTCGAACACCCCGGTGTAGGTGGCGGGGTTGGAGCGCGGCGTGCGCCCGATCGGCGACTGGTCGATGTCGATGACCTTGTCGAGCAGTTCGAGTCCGTCGATGCCGCCGTGGGCGCCGGGCCGCGCCCTGGAGCCGCGCATGACACGGGCCGCCGTGCCCTTGTACAGGATCTCGTTGACGAGGGTCGACTTGCCCGAGCCTGAGACGCCGGCGACGACCGTGAAGGACCCGACCGGGAAGGCCACGTCGATGTGCTTGAGGTTGTGCATGGAGGCGTCGCGCACCGTGACCCACTGCACCGGCAGACGGCGCTGGCCGGGCACCTCGATGCGCCGCCGTCCGGCCAGGTACTGCCCCGTCAGCGAGGCCGGCTCGGCCGCGATGAACGAGGGCGGCCCCTGGGCCACGACCCAGCCGCCCTGCTCGCCGGCGCCGGGCCCCATGTCGACCAGGTGGTCGGCCGAGCGCATGGTCTCTTCGTCGTGCTCGACCACGATCACGGTATTGCCCAGGTCGCGCAGGCGCAGCAGCGTGTCGATGAGGCGCCGGTTGTCGCGCTGGTGCAGGCCGATGCTGGGCTCGTCGAGGATGTAGAGGACACCGACGAGCGCCGAGCCGATCTGGGTGGCCAGACGGATGCGCTGGGCCTCGCCGCCCGACAGCGAGGCGGCCGCCCGGCCGAGGGTGAGGTAGGCCACCCCGACGTCGGCCAGGAAGCGCAGGCGCTCGCGGATCTCCTTGACCACCCGGCCGCCGATGAGGCGCTCGGTCTCGGTCATGGAGAGCGCGTCGAGGAAGCTGAGCGCCTCGCCGACGCTCATGCGCGTGAACTCGGAGATGTTGCGCTCGCCGACCGTGACGGCGAGGCTCGTCGGCTTGAGCCGCGCGCCGTGGCACTCCTCGCACGGGCGCTCGCTCATGTACTCCTCGATCTTCTGCCGGATGAGGTCGGATTCGGTCTCGGCGTAGCGGCGCTTGAGGTTGGCCAGGATGCCGTGGAACTGCGCCTTGTAGTGGCGCCAGCGCCCCTCGTAGTTGCGGTAGCGCATGTCGATGCGGTCGGGCGTGCCCTTGAGGAACAGGTCGCGCTGCTCGGCCGGCAGGTCGCGCCACGGCGTGTCGGGATCGACGTGGTAGCGCTCGATCACCGCCTGGAAGGTGTCGTCCATCCAGCCTGCCGACAGGCCGAAGGGCAGGAGCGCCCCCTGGTTGATGGAGAGGCTGTGGTCGGGCACGACCAGATCGGGGTCGATCTCCTGTGTCGACCCCAGGCCGTGGCAGGCCGGGCAGGCGCCGTGCGGGTTGTTGAACGAGAAGATGCGCGGCTGGATCTCGGGCATGGAGATGCCGCAGTACAGGCAGGCGAACTTCTCGGAGAAGGTGAGCGTGGGTCCGTCGGCCAGCTCGATGTCGATCAGGCCGTCGGAAAGCCGCGCCGCGGTCTCGACGGAATCGGTCAGGCGGCGGCGCAGACCGTCTTTCATGACCAGGCGGTCGACCACGACCGCGATGTCGTGCTTGTACTTCTTGTCGAGCTCGATCTCTTCGTCGAGCGTGCGCGTCTGGCCGTCGACCTCGACGCGCGTGAAGCCGTCGTCGCGCAGCTCGCGGAAGAGCTGGCCGTACTCGCCCTTGCGGCCGCGCACGACGGGCGCGTTGACGCTGAAGCGGGTGCCGGCCTCGAGCTCGAGCACCTGGTCGATGATCTGCTCGAGCGACTGGCCCTCGATCGGGCGGCCGCAGTTGGGGCAGTGTGGATGGCCGATGCGCGCGTAGAGCAGGCGCAGGTAGTCGTAGATCTCGGTCGCCGTGCCCACCGTGGAGCGCGGGTTGCGCGAGGTCGTCTTCTGGTCGATCGAGATGGCCGGCGACAGACCCTCGATGCTGTCGACGTCGGGCTTGTCCATCTGGCCGAGGAACTGGCGCGCGTAGGCCGAGAGCGACTCGACGTAGCGGCGCTGGCCCTCGGCGTAGATCGTGTCGAAGGCAAGCGACGACTTGCCCGAGCCCGAGAGGCCCGTGATCACGATGAAGCGGTCGCGCGGCAAGGTGAGCGAGACGTCCTTCAGGTTGTGCTCGCGGGCGCCGGTGATGACGATGGCGTCGCTCACATGGTTCCTTTCGGTGGTCGCTGGTGGGTCGGCGGGCTGCTGGCCACGGACGATCAGGCGACCGTCGCCTGGCGCCGCCCGAGCTCGCGCGACAGCTCCCTGATCTCGTCGCGCAGTTTAGCCGCATATTCGAACTTGAGCTGGTCGGCCGCGGCGAACATCTCGGACTCGAGGTTGGCGATGAGCTTCTCGAGGTCGGCGACCGACATGACGCCGCGCTCCTCGACGGCGCGCAGCCCCCGGCGCCGGCTCTTGCCCGGCAGGGCCGCCTGCTGCGAGCTCATCTGGGCGATGTCGGTGACCGCCTTGACGATGCTGCGCGGCGTGATGCCGTGCTCCTCATTGTAGGCCACCTGGCGGCTGCGCCGGCGATCGGTCTCGTCGAGCGCCTTGCGCATGGCCTCGGTCTCACGATCGGCGTACATGATGACCGTGCCGTTGATGTTGCGGGCCGCGCGGCCGATCGTCTGGATGAGGCTCGTCTGCCCGCGCAGGAAACCCTCTTTGTCGGCGTCGAGGATGGCGACCAGCGTGACCTCGGGCATGTCGATGCCTTCGCGCAGAAGGTTGATGCCGACCAGGATGTCGAACTCGCCGAGGCGCAGCTCGCGCACGATCTCGAGGCGCTGCAGCGTGTCGACCTCGCTGTGCAGGTAGCGTACGCGAAAGCCGTTCTCGATCAGATAGTCGGTGAGGTCTTCGGCCATGCGCTT
Organism: Thermoleophilia bacterium; assembly: GCA_035517975.1. Classification (GTDB taxonomy): domain Bacteria; phylum Actinomycetota; class Thermoleophilia; order UBA2241; family UBA2241; genus Bog-752. The sequence continues at coordinate 16,564 of DATIYD010000073.1, forward strand.
GGTCAGCGTGGTGACCAGGACGCGCTCGTTGCGCTCGATGCGGCGGCGCGCCTCGTTCATGAGGTCGTCGATCTGGCCCGCGCTCGCGCGCACCTCGACCGCGGGGTCGATGAGCCCGGTGGGCCTGATGATCTGCTCGGCGATGTTCACGCTCTCGCGCAGCTCGAACGGACCCGGCGTCGCGCTCACGAAGATCACCTGCGGCACCTTGCTGATGAACTCGTCGAAGCGCAGCGGGCGGTTGTCGAGGGCGCTCGGCAGCCGGAAGCCGTAGTCGACGAGCGTCTGCTTGCGCGAGCGGTCGCCCTCGTACATGCCGTGGATCTGGGGCACGGTCATGTGCGACTCGTCGATGAAGACCAGGTAGTCGTCGGGAAAGAAGTCGAGCAGGCAGTTGGGCGTGGCGCCGGGCTGCTTGCCGAGCAGGATGCGCGAGTAGTTCTCGATGCCGTTGCAGAAGCCCATCTCGCGCAGCATCTCCATGTCGTACTGGGTGCGCTGGCGCAGGCGGTGGGCCTCGAGGACCTTGTCGTGCTCGTCGAACCAGGCGCAGCGTTCGTCGAGCTCGCGCTTGATCTCGGCCAGCGCCCGTTCGATCGCCGGGCCGCTCGTGACGAAGTGCGTCGCCGGGTAGACGGCGACGTACGCCGGCTTGTCGACGACCTCGCCGCTGACCGGGTCGTACCGCGTGATGCTCTCGATCTCGTCGCCCCAGAGCTCGACGCGCACCAGGGTGTCCTCGTCGGCGGGCCACACCTCGAACGAGTCGCCCCTCACACGGAACTTGCCGCGCGCCGGCTCGTAGTCGTTGCGCTGGTACTGGATGTCGACCAGCTTGCGCAGCACGGCGTCGCGATCGACCGGGTCGCCGGCACGCAGCAGCACCACGCTGCGCAGGTAGTCGTCGGGCGAGCCCAGGCCGAAGATGCAGCTCACGCTCGCCACGATCACCGTGTCGGGCCGCATGAGCAGAGCGTTGGTGGCCGCGTGGCGCAGCCGGTCGATCTCGTCGTTGATCGACGAGTCCTTCTCGATGTACAGATCTTGCTGGGGCACGTAGGCCTCGGGCTGATAGTAGTCGTAGTAGCTCACGAAGTACTCGACGGCGCTGCCCGGCAGGAACTCGCGGAACTCGTTGCAGAGCTGGGCGGCGAGCGTCTTGTTGTGGGCGATCACGAGCGCCGGCTTGCGCGCCCGGGCGATGACGTTGGCCATGGTGAAGGTCTTGCCCGAGCCCGTGACGCCGAGCAGCGTCTGGTAGCGGTCGCCGCGCGCGACGCCGGCCGCCAGGCTGTCGACTGCCTGGGGCTGGTCGCCGGTGAGGGCGTAGTCGGCCTCGAGCTGGAAGGTGTCGGTCATGGTGGCGCGCTGTCGGTCATGGCTGTCGCGATGCTAGCAGAGCGAACGTACGTTCGCAATGGTCAACCGCCGTGGGCAGGCCCCAGCTGTGCGCCGTACGCCCGGCGATAGAGCCTGCGCAGCTTGAGCACCTGCTCGACGTAATCGCGCGTCTCGCTGAACGGGATGGCCTGCGGGGTAAGCTTGCCCTCCCCGGTCGAGAGCCACGCATCGACGTTGCCCTCGCCGGCGTTGTAGGCGGCGATCGCGGCCGTCACCGAGCCGTGGTAGTGGTCGAGCAGCTGGCGCAGGTAGTAGCAGCCGTAGAGCACGTTGACGCGCGCGTCGGTCAGGTCGGTCACGACGAAGCCCGTCCCGCCCGTCTTGCGGGCGATGTCCTGGGCGGTCGAGGGCAGGACTTGCATGAGGCCCACGGCCCCCTGGTGCGAGCTCACGTCGTCGTGAAAGCGACTCTCCTCGTAGATGACGGCCGCGACCAGGGCGGGATCGAGGTGGTTCTTGTGCGCGGCCGCCCGTATGGCGGCCACGTGCGAGAGCGGATACACGCCACGCAGGAACCAGCCCGGCTTGGAGAGCGACAGCACCCCCCAGGCGATCGCCAGCGCCGCGAGGACGAGGCCGCCGATCAGCAAGCCGCGCCGCACGCGACCTCTAACGGGTCGGCGGCGAGGCGCCCGACCGGCCGGTCTCGGCCAGGATGGTGGCGTACACCTCACCCACGTAGCGCCGCAGCCCCTCACGGGCGCCCACGTTCTCGACGACGAAATCGCAGCGCGCCGCCTTGTCGCTCTCGGGCTGTTGGCGCGCCGCCCGCCGCGAGAACTCCTCGCTTGTGACCTTGGCCGAGAGGCGCCGGCGACGGGTGGCCTCGGGCGCCGTCACGAGCAGGATGTAGTCGAACACGTCGGCCATGTCGGTCTCGAAGAGCAGCGGCACCTCCGCGACCAGCAGCGGCGGCCGCGGCCGGCGCCGCTCCTGCTCCTTGGCCCACGCGTCGATCAGGCGCTTCACGTGAGGGTGCAGGAGGCTCTCCAGCCAGACCAGCTCGCCGGCGTCGTTGAAGACGACCTGGGCGAGCGCCGGCCGGTCGATCTGCTCGGCCTCGAGGACGCCGCCGCCGAAATGCCGCTCGACGCGGCTGATGATCGCCTGTTCCTCGAGGAGGTGGTGGACGAGCTCGTCGGCAGAGACGACCGCCGCGCCGAGCTCCGTGAGGAACGCGGTGGCGGTGGACTTGCCGGAGCCGATCCCGCCGGTCACCCCGAGGCGCGGGATGCGATGTGTCGTCATGACTCCACGATCGTCGCGAGGAGCGGCGGGCCGCGTCAGCGGCCCGCCGCCCTCGACCGGGGTCGCCCCGCGACCGCTAGCTCTCGGCGCCCGGGTCGTCGGAGACCTCGTCGTCGGCAGCCTCGTCGGAGACGGGTTCGTCGGCGGCCTCGGCCCGCGCACGCTCGGCGCCGGCCGGGAACACCTCGTCACTCAGCCCGAGGCTCGGCGTGTCCTCGAGCACTACGGCGTCGTCGTCGGGTGTCTCGACGGCCTCGGCCGGCTCGTCGCCGGACTGTTCGACCTCGACCACCGCGACGGGTTCGATCTCCTCGGCCTCCTCGGCCTGGGCCTCGTCGGCCGCCTCGCCCGCGGACTCTTCGGCTGCCGCCTCGGCAGGTGGCGCCTCTTCGGGCTCGGCCTCGCCCTCGGGCTCGGGGGGACGCATGGGCTCGACCTGCTGACCCTCGACGCGCTTGATGGACAGGCTCAGACGGCGGCGGTCGGAGTCGATCTCGATGACCTTGACCTGGACCTGCTGACCCACCGAGACGACCTCGTCGGGACGCTCGACATGGCGGTTGGCAAGCTCGGAGATGTGGACGAGCCCCTCGATGCCCTCGTAGATCTCGACGAAGGCGCCGAAGGCCACGATCTTGGTCACGCGGCCCAGCACGACGTCGCCCACGCGATGCTCGGCGACGATCTTCTGCCACGGGTCTTCCTGGGTCTGCTTGAGGCCCAGGCTGATGCGCTGGCGGTCACGGTCGATGTCGAGGACCTTGACCTTGACCTCCTGATTGACCTGCAGCACCTCGGACGGGTGGTTGATGTGCGTCCAGGACAGCTCCGAGATGTGGATCAGGCCGTCGATGCCGTCGAGGTCGACGAACGCGCCGAAGTCGACGATGTTCGAGATGGTGCCGGTGACGATGTCGCCCACGTTCAGCTCGTCGATGATCTGCTGGCGGACTTCCTTGCGCTCCTCCTCGAGGACCGCGCGGCGGCTCAGCACGACGTTGTTGCGGTTGCGGTTCATCTCGATGACGCGGCACGACAGCTCCTGGCCCACGTACTCCGAGAGATCCTGCACGCGGCGGATGTCGACCAGCGAGGCCGGCAGGAAGCCGCGCACCCCGAGGTCGAGGATGAGTCCGCCCTTGACGACCTCGATGACCGTGCCCTGCACCGGCACGCCGCTCTCGTGCGCCTCTTCGATGCGCTTCCAGGCTTTCTCGAACCGGGCCCGCTTCTTGGAGAGGATCAGGCGCCCGTCGGCGTCTTCTTTTTGCATGACGAGCGCGTCGATCTCCTCGCCGAGCTGTACCTCGTCGGAGGTGTTCACCGACTTGCGGATCGAGAGCTCGCTGACGGGGATGACTCCCTCGGACTTGTAGCCGATGTCGACCAGGACCTCGTCCTTGTCGATGCGCACCACGGTGCCCGTGACGATGTCACCCTCCCCGAAGATGTTGATGGTCAGGTCGTAGTTGGGGACGATCTGGCCGTCGACCTCGGTGAGGTAGCCCTCGCTCTCGGCGATGATCTGGGCGTTCTCGGGGGAGATGTGGACGGGGGCGGCTTCTTGCGTGTTTTCGGTCATATCGGTCGCTTGCCTTCCTTTCCGGCGTGCACGTTGCGGTCCGTCGCTTACGGGAGTGAGCCTGCGACCCTGCAGGACCGTGGAGGGGCGCAAACCTAGGGATTGTACCACCTGCGCGCGAAATGCGACGCGCGGCGCGGCCTCGTTACTTGGCCGACAGCCAGGTGTCGCCGACGCCGATCGAGACGTCGAGCGGCGGTTCCATGGTGAACGCGCCGCACATGGCCTCGCGCACCAGCGGCAGCGCGGCGTCGAGCTCGTCGTCGGGGCTCTCGAAAACGAGCTCGTCGTGCACCTGCAGCACCAGACGGGTGCGCATGCCCCGCTCGGCGAAGGCCGCGGTGACGCGCAGCATCGCGACCTTGATGATGTCGGCCGCGCTTCCCTGCAGCACGCTGTTGACCGCGAGACGCTCGCCGAGCGAGCGTTCGCGAAAGCCGGCGGCACGCAGCTCGGGCACCGCCCGCCGGCGGCCGAAGACGGTCGTCACGAAGCCCTCCTGCAGCGCGTCGGCGATCACCTTCTCGCGAAACAGCCTGACCTCGGGGTAGCGCGCGAAGTAGGCGTCGATGAAGGCCCGAGCCTCGTCGACCGGCATGTCGACCTGCTCCGAGAGGCCGAAGGCCGAGAGACCGTACATGATGCCGAAGTTGGTCGCCTTGGCGCGTTCGCGCTGGGCCTTGGTCACATCGGCGACCGGAATGCCGGCCACGGCTGCCGCCGTGACGCGGTGCACGTCGTCGCCGCGCCGGTAGGCCTCGATCAGCGCCGGCTCGTGGGCGAGGAACGCCATGAGACGCAGCTCGATCTGCGAGTAGTCGGCGACGACCAGGCGCATGCCCTCGGCCGCGACGAAGCAGTCGCGGATGCGGCTGCCGAGCTCGGTGCGGATCGGGATGTTCTGCAGGTTGGGGTTGGAGCTCGACAGGCGGCCCGTCGAGGCGACCGTCTGGTTGAAGGTGGTGTGCAGCCGACCGGTGCGCGGGTCGA
>DATIYD010000074.1:0-8829 GCA_035517975.1 Thermoleophilia bacterium
TGAGAGTGGCCGCACGCCACGAGCAAGGAACAACGACACGCCGCCAGGACGCGCATCCGCGTGAACGACCGTCGGCCCCGCCGTCGGCCCCGCGGAGCGTGCCCCCCGAACCCGCCCACCGACCGGACCGGAGGAGCACCATGAGCATCTTCACGACACACGACGGCACGCAGATCTACTACAAGGACTGGGGCAGCGGACAACCCGTCGTGTTCAGTCACGGCTGGCCGCTCAGCGCCGATGCCTGGGACTCGCAGATGAAGTTCCTGGCCGACCACGGCTACCGCTGCATCGCCCACGATCGTCGCGGGCACGGCCGCTCGAGCCAGCCCTGGGACGGTAACGACATGGACACCTACGCCGACGACCTGGCGGCGCTCATGCAGGGTCTCGAGGTGCGCGACGCCATCCACATCGGACATTCCACGGGGGGTGGCGAGGTCGCCCGCTACATCGGCCGCCACGGCACGAGCCGGGTCGCCAAGGCCGTGCTGGTGAGCGCGGTGCCTCCGCTCATGGTGAAGACGCAGGCCAACCCCGGCGGTCTGCCCATCGAAGTCTTCGACGCCCTCCGGGCAAGCGTGATCGCCGATCGTGCTCAGGCCTTTCGCGATCTGGCCGACGGGCCGTTCTTCGGCGCCAACCGGCCGGGCGCTCATGTCTCGCAGGGCATCAGGGACTCCTTCTGGCTGCAGGGCATGATGGCCGGCTTCAAGGGCGCCGTCGACTGCATCAGGGCCTTCTCCGAGACCGACTTCACCGAGGATCTCAAGAGGTTCGACGTGCCTACCCTGGTCATCCACGGCGACGACGACCAGATCGTGCCGATCGGCGCGTCGGCGATGATGTCGTCGAAGATCGTGCCGAGCGCGACCTTGAAGGTGTACGAGGGCGCGCCGCACGGTCTGCCGCTGACGCTCGCCGATCGGTTGAACGACGACCTGCTGGGCTTTGCGGCTCAGCGCGCCGAGAGCCGCGCGGCCTGATGACGGCGTCGCGGCGCGGCTCGGCGGGCGTCGCGAGAGAGACACAGGGGAGGACGGACATGCAGGCCATCCATCACGTCTTCACCATCGCGGCGCCGCCGGAGCGCGTCTACGAGGAGCTGACCACGACGCCCGGGCTGGCCGGGTGGTGGACGACCGAGGTCGGCGGCAGCTCTCGTCGAGTGGGCGACGTCATCGAGTTCACCTTCGGCGGCGACTTCGACCCCGCGATGCGGGTCACCGTCCTCGAGCCGCCTGAGTGGGTCGGGTGGGAGTTCGCCGGCGGGCACCCCAACTGGGAGGGCAGCACCTTCGAGTTCCGCCTCGAGCGCAGCCGGGCGCGCCGCTAGAGCCCGGTCTCGGCCACCAGCCGGCCCTTGCGGATGGCCTTGACGAAGGCCTCGTAGTCGCGCTCGTTCTGGTCGGCATAGGCGACGGCGAAGTCGGCCATGGCGCGGACGAAGGCGTCGCCCTTGCCCAGATACGCGGCGATCGCGATGCGGTCGCCGAGGCGAGCGTGCGCGCGCGAGAGGGTGGCGGCGCACATGCGGCCGTACAGGGTCGCGCCCGGCACGCGCATGGTCTCGACCTCGACGCCGCCCTTCCAGTCGTGCAGCTGGCGCACGTAGTAGTCCCGCATGACGCCGTCGACCCCCTTGACCCGCAAGAAACCGAGGAAGATGTCGCTCGCGGCCTGCATGAGGCGCTGGCCGACGACCACGCGCTGGGCATGGTTCTCGTAGGGGCTCCTGCCGAGGAAGCGCTCGAGCACCGACGCCTGGGCCTCCTTGGACTGCAGGAACAGGGGATCTTCGTCGTCGCGCCCCACGAAGAGGTGGATCCAGGCGCGCGTGCCGACGCTGCCGACGCCGACGACCTTGCGGGCCGTGTGCAGGTAGCGGAACTCCTCGATGGGGTGCCGTCGCCGCATGAGCGTTTGGCGGTAGGAGTGGATGAGCTCGTCGAAGACGGCGCGCACGTCGTCCCAGCCGGTCCCGGGCAGCACGAGATCCTCGATGGGCACGATCAGCGGCGGCTCGGCGACGATCTGCAGCTCGTCGCCCACGATGCCGGTACGCTTCGAGAAGACCTTCATGGAATCACGCGTCCTGGCTTTGACGAGATCCTGCTCGGCCTCTCTCGCCTCGCGCTTGCCCAGACGCTTCTCGCGCACCTCGGTGCGCATGAGGGCCATGATGTCGTCGATGTTGATGTGCGCGTACCAGACCTCGAGCGTGGGCAGCTCGGCGGCCTCGCGCATGACGTCGCGGTACTCGCGCATCGCGGCCACGACCACGTCGCGGCGGTCTCCGGCCTCGAACCCAAGGTCGCGGCCGGCGATCTCGAGGCTGGCCGCGAGACGCTTGAGGTCCCACTCCCACGGTCCAGGCAGCGTCTCGTCGAAATCGTTGACGTCGAAGATCAACTGGCGCTCGGGTGAGCCGAAGACCCCGAAGTTCAGCACATGGGCGTCGCCGCAGAGCTGCACGGTGAGGCCGGAGTTGGGTGTCGTCGAGAGGTCGGCCGCCATGACAAGCGCCGCTCCGCGGAAGAAGGTGAAGGGCGACACCAGCATGCGTCCGTAGCGGATCGGCACGAGCTCGGGCACGCGGCTCTCGGCCTGCTCCTCGAGGAGCGCGATGGGGTCGGGGCGGTCGGGCGCCGGCTTCCAGGCGCCGTGGCTCGCGCGCGGTGCGTCGCGCCGTGCGGATCGGCCGAGGACGATGCGCTTGCCGACGCTGAGCTCGACGTAGTCGGGCCTTGCCTCGGGCGGCGGCGCGACGTACGGGACCGCGGCCGGCGGAGGCGGCTTGGTCGGGCGCGTCGCGCGTGGTGCGCGGGCCGCGCGCCCCGCGCCCGGGCCGCCGGCGGCCCCGCGGCGGCGGGCCGGTCGCGGCGGGGGCTCAGGCGGCCTGCTCACCCTGAGCCTTCATCTGCTCGAGCATGACCCTCATCCATGGTGGCGTCCCCCCTCCAGGTGGTCCGGCAAGCGTGGCGCTGGCACCTGTCTCACCGGCACCCGTGGGCCGCCAAACCATTGCGCCGGGGCGTCGCCGGCGGGGGTTTGCGGGGGTCGTCTGGGGCTAGGCGTCGACCACGGGTGGCTTGAGAGTCGTCTCGAGCGAGGATTCGGGCGCTCCGCCGTGGCTCGCCGCACCCACGGAGAGGTGGCGAAAGCCCGGGGCCGCGGCCAGCAGCAGGTAGCAGGCGGCGCCGGCCAGGCCGGCGCCGCCGACCACGACAAAAGCGGCACGCGGGCCTATGGCGTCGAGGGCGTATCCGCCGGCCAGCGAGGCGAGCGCGTAGCTTCCGAGGAAGGTGATCGTCCAGGCGCCCATGTAGCGGCCGCGCAGCTCGACCGGGGCAAAGGCGGCCACCACGGTCGAGCCCACCGGGATCAGCACGACCACCCCGAGGCTCACCAGCAGCACGAGCGCGACGCTCGGCCAGCCCCAGGGGAGGATCGGTGCGAGTGCCAGGCCGACCCCCACCAGCGTGCTCGCTCCGGCCAGGAGCAGGAGCGGGCTCCAGGCACGCGTAAGGCGCACGACGGGGAACTGCAGCAGGCTCAAGCCGAGCGCGTACGCGAGCAGCAGCCGCGCCCACTGCGCGGCCGAGATGCCGTGCGCGAGCTCCATGGCGACCGGGAAGGTCGACACGACCTGGCCAAACCCGTAGAAGGGCAGCACGCTGACCGCGCAAAAGACGAGGAAGCGCCGGTCGTGCAGCAGACGGGCGTAGCCGGCGGCGGCTGGGCTGCGCCCGGCCGCCGCCGGCCTCGTCTCGCGCAGGGCGCCGGCGATGATCACGAGAAACAGCAGGCAGGCGGCGCCACCGACCGCGAACAGCAGGCGAAAGTCGGGGGTGCCGGAGAGGAAGGCGAGGGCGAGCAGCGGGCCGACGACCATCGAGCCGTTGATCGCCGTGCGCACGATGCCGAAGGCCTCGGCCCGGCGGGTCTCGCCGGCGAGGTCGGCGACCATGGCGTTGGAGCCGGTGAGGAACATCGCCCAGCCGAAGGCCGCCTCGAACGTCACCACGATGACGACTTCGAGCAGATCGTGCGAAACGGCGAGGCCGATGTACAGCACGGCGCTGGCGCAGACGGCCAGGGCCAGCACGGCGCGCCGCCCGAAACGGTCGGCGATGGCGCCGCCGACGAGCTGCAGCGGCAGGGTGACGAGGCCGGCCACACCCAGAACGACGCCGATGACCGTCATCGAGATGTGCAGGCCGCCGTGCAGGTAGAGGGTCTCGAACGGATAGCACATGTCGACGCCGACCACGAACACCAGGATGCCGGCCATCAGCAGCCAGAACTGTCGCGGGAACTCGCGCAAGCCGCCGCGCGCGCGATCGAACGGTCGCCTCGTCGAGTTCAAGTCTCGTGCCTCACTGCCGGTCGCCGCCTGGGCCCCTGAGTATAGAGAGTCGGAGCGGGGTCAGCCGCGCAGCGGCCCCAGGTTGTCTTCGAGCACGTGAGCCATGCGCTCGCGGCGCGAGAGGACAGCGCTGGCCGCGGAGGCCGAGAACGAACGCCAGGGCGCCTGGTCTGGGTGGATCAGCGAACGCACGTGGACGGCGAAGGCCTCGGCGGCCGGCGACGGGGTGACGGTGTCGACGGTGATGCCCCAGTCGGCCGGCTCATGGATCTGCTGGTAGAGGCGCACGAGGCAGACGTCGAGCTCGTCGCTCACCAGGGCGATCGCGCCACCCATCAGAGGCTGACCTTCGGCGTGATCGACGACCCAGCCCCCGGTGTTGAAGACGCGCACGCCGCCGCCGGGCCAGCGCTCGTCGGGCCACCACTCGTGCAGCGGCTTGTGAGTGTGGCCGATGATCAGACTCGTCTCGGCCGGAAGGCGGGGCAGATCGACCCGCAGCCGGTTGCGCAGCGCCTCGAGGTAGGTGGCCAGCCCCCGACGCGTGTCGCCGGTGAGCAGCTCGTTCGTCACTCCGCGCTCGCGAGCCGCCGCAAGGCGGTCGACGACCATGCCGACGCCGCGCCGAATGCCGAAGCGCTCCAGGGCGCCTACGGCGCGCCCGCTGTGGACCGTGACGTTGGTGGCGACCACGTCGACCAGGGTATCGAGGTCGTGGCTGTCCTGCGCGACGTCGTAGATGCCGGCGATCAGCGCCCCCGGCTTGCCCGAGCGCGTCATCGACGAGAAGAAGAAGTCGAGCCACGGCCAGTTCTCCTCTTCCATCGTGGCGACGTCGGCCGGCGGCGGGATGTGGGGCGCGATCATGCGCAGGAACGCCGACATCGCCTTGCTCGTCGACTCGATGTACTGGCCGTGGGTCAGCAGCACCGCCTTGCCGTCACCCGGCGAGGCGAGCACGAGATCGGGGTAGAGCACCCGCACACGCAGATCGGCAAGCTCGGGCCGGCGGCGCGAGAGCGCGCAGAGCAGCGCCGACTCGAAGCGCGGCTCGGCGTCGAGCAGCAGCGGGCTGATGCGCCGCGAGCTCGTGAAGCCGGCCGGTGGATCGCCGTGCATGACCTCGAAGAGGTGGTCCTCGAGCCAGCGCTCGCGGGTGTAGTCCCAGACGAGATGGTCGTGGTTGCCGGGCAGCAGCACGACCTCGCTGTCGATCGCCGCGTGGCCGGGCGCGAGCAGGGCCGCCGTGAACTGCCCGAACACGGTGATCGCGCGCTCCGGCCCGGAGAGTGCGAGGTCGATGAGGTCGCCGTGCGCGATCAGCGTGGGCAGCCGTCCGCCGGCATTGCCGGCGACGAGCTCCCGCAGGCACTCGACCAGCAGCAGCATGACGGTGCTCGGAGATCTCGTGTCGATGTCGGTCCCGTCCCCGGGCCGGGTCAGCAGGCTGTTCGAGGCGCCCAGGTGCAGATCGGACACGGCGATGTAGCGGATGTCGGTCACCGGAGCTCCCCCTGTCGGCCGCGCCACGGCGTCTCGGCCGGCGGGCGCGTATCCTCGCGAACGCTTGCGACCACCTTCGTACCCGCGCCGCCTTTTGGCAATGCCTGCATCGGTCGCGCGTCATGCGGGTAGTGGACTCTTGTGACGCACGTTTTCTCGCAGCACGATCCCAGAGCACACCGCTTGACTGCTCGTCTGCCCGGCCGTCGAAGTCCGCACGTTCCCGCTTCGTCCCGCCCGCGCCGCCGCGGAGGCGTGAAGACCGCCTTGTGAACCGCCGCGCCCGTCAACAGGTCGCGGCGCGTCCCGGACGTGTCGGGACCGGCATGCGCCGCGCGGCGCCGGCGGCAACACGGCGCGCGGCCGCCGTGTTCAAGATGCGCCGCGCCGTGCCCGAGCGCCTGCGGATCGTGCCGGAGCGCCTGGGGGTCGGGCGCCACGGTGGCGACCCGGCCGTCGCGCGGCGCGCCAGGGTGCTCGCCGCGCTGGCCGTCACCATCGTCTCGTCGGCCGCGGTCTTCGCCGGGGTGCGGGCGGGACTTCGCGGCTACGGACCGTTCCAGCTGGTGGCCCTGCGCTTCATCATGGCCTCGCTCGTGCTGCTCGCCCTGGCCCGGCCGCTGGGAGTGCGCCTGCCTCGGCGGCGCGACCTGCCGGCGCTGCTGGCGCTGGGGGCGTGCGGCATCGGCGTCTATCAGGTCGCGCTTGCCGTCGGCGAGCAGCACGTGTCGGCCAGCGTGGCCAGCATGGTGGTCGCCAGCCAGACGATCGTCGTCGCCGGCCTGGCCACGGCCGTGCTCGGTGAGCGGCTCACACGGCTCGGCTGGCTCGGCGTGGTCGTGGGCTTCGGCGGCGTGGCCATCATCTCGGTGAACGGCGGGGGCGGCCTGCACGTCGACCTGCAGGTGCTGTGGCCCCTGGGGGCGGCCCTGGCGAGCAGCCTCTACTTCGTCTTCGAGAAGCCGCTGCTGCGGCGCTACTCGGCCGTCGAGATGACGACCTGGTGCATCTGGGTCGGCACCATCGTCGTGCTGCCGTTTGCCGTCGGGCTGCCTGCGCAGATCGCGGCGGCACCCTGGGGGGCGACCGCGGCCGTCGTGTTTCTGGCCATCGTCCCCGGCGTGCTCGCCTACCTGACCTGGACCTACGTGCTGGCCCGGGCGCCGGCCACGCTCGCCGTCAACGCCCTGTGCCTGATCCCGCCGCTCGCCGTCGTCACGGCCTACCTCTGGCTGGGCGAGCGGCCGACGGGGCTCGAGCTGCTGGGCGGACTGATCACCGTGGCCGGCGTCGCGCTGGTCGGCCTGCGCGGCGCGCCCGCGCGGCGGCGGCCGGCGGGCGCTCTGGCGCGCCGGCGCGCTCGCGGTTAGCATAGATGCGACGGTGAACTGTCGCGGACCGTCCCGGTCGGCCGCCCGGCCGCCGTCGGCCGGCCTGCCATCGGAACGGACGCCGCGGCGACGGCTCGAAAGGGTGCGCCGGTGAAGACATCGCGGTTTCGCAGCGCCGTCCGCAATCTCGGTCGCGGGGGCGACGCGCCCCTGACCTCTCTGCTCGACCGCCAGCTCGCGGAGACCATCGACGCCTGCCGCCTGGCCCGTTCGGTGGCCGAGGGCAAGGCCGATCCCGCAGTGGCGCACGACCGCATCGTCGAGATCGAACACCGCGGCGACGCGCTGCGCAACGAGCTCGTCGTCAAGCTGGCGTCGGCGCCGGCGGCGCCGATCGACCGCGAAGACGTCTTTCGCCTGTCTCGCTCGATCGACGAGGTCCTCGACAACCTCCGCGATTTCGTGCGCGAGTGGGACCTCTACGGCATCGAAGGCACCGACGCCTATCTCGGGTTGCTCGACGCGACCGCGGCCGGCGTCAAGGATCTGCGCGAGGCCGTGCAGACGGTCGACAGGGACGCTCGCGACACGGCCCGCGCGGCGCTCGTCTGCAAGAAGTCGGCCAACGAGATCAGGCGCCTCTACGACGAGGAGCTGGGCCGCCTGTTCCACGGTGAGCTCACCATGGACGTCATCAAGGTCCGCGAGCTGCTGCGCCGCCTCGACGTCGTCGGCCTGCGCCTGAACGAGGCCGCCGACGTGCTCTCCGACGCGGCCGTCAAGCGCCGCGTCTAGCGCGGCCCGAGCGCGGCGAACGCGCCGCGTCGAGCCCGGCAGGAGCGCGTTCGAGCGCGGCGGCGAGCACCGTCGCGACTCCGGCGACCGGCCTTTCCAACCTTGCTCCGGACAAAACGAAGTGATAAGAAGCAGGTCAGGGGACTCACGGAGATCTGACCGGGCGCTCACGACGCGCGAACGACCGGCCGCTAGGCTCCGTCCGTCCAGGGGGCTGGCACGTCGCATCCTTTACTTCAGCGCAGGAGGAACGAGATGAGCGAAGAGCACCATCCAGGCTCCGAGAAGTCCGGCATCACCCGCCGTCAGTTCATGGAGCGGGCCGGTATCGGCGCGGTCGGTCTCGCGAGCATCGGCTCCATCCCCGCGCTGCTGGCCGCGTGCGGCAGCTCGAACTCGGGTGGCGGTTCCTCGGCCAGCCCGGCGGCGGCCACCACGGCGCTGCCGAGCGGCGGCCTGGCCGCCCTCGAGGCGGCGGCCAAGTCTGAAGGCAAGATCAACACGATCGCCCTGCCGCCCGACTGGGCCAACTACGGCAAGATCATCAGCACCTTCCAGAGCAAGTACGGCATCACCGTCAACAACGCCAACCCCAACGGCACGTCGGCCCAGGAGAACCAGGCGGTCACGACCCTCAAGGGTCAGTCGCGTGCTCCCGACGTCCTCGACGTCGGTCCGTCGTTCGCCGCACAGGGCAAGACCCAGGGCCTCTACACGCCGTACTTCGTGCAGACCTGGGCCACGATCCCCGACAGCATGAAAGACCCGGCCGGCTACTGGTACGGCGACTACTACGGCGTGATCTCGTTCGGCACCAACACCAACGTGCAG
>DATIYD010000075.1:0-2462 GCA_035517975.1 Thermoleophilia bacterium
GGCGCGTCGCCGACGATGGTGTGCCCACAGACGGTGCAGACGCGCACCGTCTGTGCCGCCACGTCGCCGCCGGCGAGGACCTTCTCGCGCGCCTCGGCGTACATGCGCTTGTGGTCCATCTCGGCCTTGAGCGCCCAGTGCATCGACTTGAAGGCCTGCTTGTCGCCCTGCAGCTTGGCGACCTCGACATAGGCGGGATACATCTGGTCGATCTCGAATGACTCGCCCTCGAAGGCCGTCTGCAGGTTGTCGGCGGTCGAGTTGACGCCGGCCATCACGCGCAGGTGGTTGCGGGCGTGCCGTGTCTCGGCGAAGGAGATCGCGCGGAAGAGGTTGGCCACGTTGGGCAGGCCATCGGCCTCGGCCTTCTCGGCGAAGACCAGGTATTTCTCGGCCGCCTGGCTCTCGCCGGCGAAGGCCGCCTTGAGATCGGCCAGGTCCATGGCGTGCAGCTCGTCGGCGTGCGGCAGCCTGCGCTCGAGCTCCTCGACGCTCAGCGTGTCCATGTCAGAACGTGCCGAAGTACTGGCCGGCCGTGCCGCACACCGGACACTCGTCGGGGGCGTCGCCGATGACGGTGTGACCGCAGATCGGGCAGACGCGGATCGGCGTGGCGCCGAGATCGTTGCCGGCGCCGAGACCCTTGGCGGTGGAGTCGTAGATGGCCTGATGGTCGCGCTCGGCGGTCGCCGCGTAGCGGATCGAGGTGCCCGCCGAGGGAGCGCCCTGCAGCTTGGCGATCGCGTCGTAGGCGGGGTACATCTCGTCGATCTCGAAGGTCTCGCCGCCCCAGGCCGCCTTGAGGTTGTCGGCGGTCGCGCCGATGCCGCCCAGCACGCTCAGATGGTTGCGGGCGTGCACGCTCTCGGCGTGGGCGACGGCGCGAAAGAGGCGTCCGATGTTCGGATAGCCCTCGTCGTCGGCCTTGGCCGCGAAGGCGAGGTACTTCTGCGATGCCTGGCTCTCGCCGGCGAAGGCGGCCTTGAGGCTCTCTTCGGTCATGGCGCCGAGCTTCTCGGGCTTGGGCGGGGTGTTCTTGAACGGGTCTCCCATGGCTCCTCCTCGTTTTAGTTCCTGCGAGTCCTGCGCGAAGCGCCCCGCCGGCCCGAGGGCCGTCGCGGCACGCGTCTCTCGTCGGGGGTGGACCGAGTCGCCTATGGTATCAGCGCCCAGGGGCCCGGCGGTTCGCGGCCGGCGTTGGCGCTCGACGACCGGGCAGAGCGGCAGCCCACCTTGGGCGCTTCGGTTCACGACAGGTGATGACCCCGACTTAGTCGATCGCACCGCGTCGCCGCGGGCGGTCGACCGTCCTTCCACAGGTGGCTTCCTACCCGGAACGTCGCCGCTGTTAACCCTATCGCAATAGTGCCAAGACGGATCGACGGCGACCCGCGCGCGCCGCTCTCGGGCGAGAGACGGCTGCCTGCCCTGGGTAGACTGGCCGCATGAAGGTCATCGTCTTTGGAGCTTCGCAGGGCGTCGGCCGCCTCGTCGCGGCCGAGGCCCTGCGCCGCGACCACACGGTGACCGCGTTCGGCGTCTCGTCGCCGACCGCGGACCGGCCCGGCCCCGGCGACGACGGCTGGCGGGCGGCCCCCGGCGGGCTCGACGATCGCCTGGCCGTGACCGACGCGGTCGCCGAGCAGGACGCCGTGCTGTTCGCCGTCGAGCCCGACGGGTCGCGCGGCGACCGGCAAAGCCCGTCGCTTGCCATGCGCACGGTGCTGCGGGCGATGAGCGACAACGGCGTGCGCCGCCTCGTCTGCCTGTCGATGGGCGGCCCCGGCAGCGAGCGTGACGCCGCCGGCAGCGGCCTGCTCGGCCGTCTCTTCAAGGCCGCACCTCCGCCGGACGCCCTCGCCGAGGCGCGCCAGATCGAAGTCGCCGTGCGGACGAGCGGGCTCGACTGGACGATCGTGCGACCCGCACGCCTGGTCGACGATGCCGGCCAACACTCGTGGCGGGTCGGCCCCGGGTATGCTGTGCCGCAGGGCAAGCGGATCGCTCGCGCCGACGTGGCCGAGTTCATGCTCGACCAGCTCGACGACGGCACGAACGTGGGCCACGCGGTGGCCGTCGCCTGGTAGACAGCCGGCCGCCGGCCCCCGCGGTTCGGGAGGCGACGGCGAGCGCGCGCCGGGCGGGGCTCTGGCGGCCCGGACGGGGCAGGTCACGAGGAGGGGGATCCTCATGGAGGAGCGGGTCGGCCGAAACGAGGAGCTGCCCGACGGCGGGCTGCTCGCAGCCAAGGTCGGCGGCAAGGCGGTGGTCGTGCTCAGGTCGAACGGCGCGCTGCGCGCCTACGGCGGCCACTGCACGCACTACGACGGGCCGCTGGCCAACGGGCTGCTGCACGACGGCCGCCTCGTGTGCCCCTGGCACGGCGGCACCTTCGACGCGGCGACCGGCGATCTGCTCGAGCCTCCGCCTCTGGCCGGCCTGGCCGCGCTGCCCGTGCGGGT
>DATIYD010000076.1:0-3101 GCA_035517975.1 Thermoleophilia bacterium
CCGCCTCCGCGTGCCCGTCGACCGTGCGCAGGTCGCGCGCCTCGAGATCGCGCGGCGGCCGCGCGAACTCGCACGCGGGACAGCGGTAGTCGCCGAGCTGCGACAGCCAGCGTGAGGTGTACTGGAGCATGGTCGCGCAGCGCGGACAGATCGTGACGTCGCTGACCTCGCGCTCGGCGCGGCCGTCGCGCACGTCGACCCCGAAGAACAGCGTCGGCAGGCCCGACTCCTGTGCGACCGCGGTGACGATGGGATCGTCGGCGTTGGCCACCAGCACCGTGGTCTCGCGGGCGGCGAGGCGGCGCAGCGCCTCGCGCCAGCCGGCCGCGAGGCGGTCGACCTCGCCGTAGCGGTCGAGCTGGTCGCGGAACAGGTTGGTGAGCACCACCACGCGCGGCGTTCCCAGGTGAGAGAGCGCCGCCGGCACGATCGCCTCGTCGATCTCGAGCAGTGCGAAGCGGGCAGCCGGGTGGCGCGCGAAGGCGGTGGCGATGCCCGAGAGCAGGTTGGCGCCCTCGCTGTTGTGCACGATCTCGCGACCGGCATCGGCGAGGGCGCGCGCCGCCATGTTGGCGGTCGTGGTCTTGCCGTTGGTGCCGGTGACCACGACGAAGCCGTCGCCGAGGCGGCGCGCGTGGCTTGCCAGATAGCCCGGGTACAGCGCGTTGACCACCTTGCCGGGCATGCTGCTCGCCTGACCGGCGCCGCTCAGGCGCACGGCGGCGGCGATGGATCGGGCGGTGAGGCGGGGAAGCAGCTCCATGTCGGGGCTCATCTTACGCGACGTCGCCGTCGCCGGCCCGCTCGGGCGTCGACGGGAGTCAGGTAGTGCCGCTCGCCAGCAGCGAGCTCAGCAGCGCCTGGACGACCAGCGCGATGATGCACAGCAGCAAGGTCGTCGTCAGGCCGAAGCCGAAGACCAGGACGAGCACCGCGATGGCGGCCCCCCAGAGGAACGTGCGGGGCAGGATGTCACGCAGCAGGCGGCGGCGAAAGCCGAGCCAGGCGAGCTCGCGTCCCATGGCCGAGTTGCGATCGCCGTCGTCTAGGTAGCTCGACTCGGCGGTACGCAGCCGGGCGGTCAGGTCGGCCCCCTCGCCGGAGAACAGGCGGCACTGCAGCTCGAGGCCGAGGCTCTGTTGCAGCAGGGTGCGCTGGCCGCGCCAGTAGTAGGCCAGCAGCGACAGGAAGCGGTCGTCGCCGGCCAGGCCGTCGTCGCTCACGGTGACGTCGAGGAAGAACCGGCGGGCACGGTGGTCGTACTGCACCCGCGACTGCCAGCGCTTGCGCGGAAAGAAGTCGCGCAGGAACCGGTCGAGGTCGCGCGGCAGGCCTTCGACGACATGCTCGGCGTGCTCGGTCACGGCCTGATTGTACTCCCGCCACACGGTGAAGCGGCGCCGTCGGCCGCCGCGACACCCCCGCGGCGGTCGGTTAGACTCTGGGGCGGCAATGACCAGGCATCTCGTTCTCTCGGTGATCGGCAACCGGCCGCAGTACATCAAGGCGGCGGTGGTCTCGCGCGCGGTGCGCGCGGTGGCCCGTGAGATCGTGCTCGACACGGGCCAACACTACGACCACGAGCTCGCCGGCGTCTTCTACGAAGAGCTTGCCCTGCCGCGCCCCGACATCGCGCTCGGCGTGGGCTCGGACGGCCACGCCCGCCAGACGGCGGCGATGCTGACCGGCGTCGCCGACGCCGTCGACGAGCTGCGGCCGGCCGTCGTGCTCGTCTACGGCGACACGAACTCGACCCTCGCCGGCGCCCTGGCCGCGGCCAAGCTGCAGGTGCCGGTCGCTCACGTCGAGGCGGGTCTGCGCTCCTTCGACCGGGCCATGCCCGAGGAGCTCAACCGCGTGCTGACCGATCACCTCGCCAGCCTGCTCTTCTGCCCGACCGACACGGCCGTCGCGAACCTCGCCCACGAGGGCATCGAGGCAGGCGTCGTGCAGACCGGCGACGTCATGTTCGACCTTGCCACGGCGACGCTCACGCCGCAGCGCGAGCACGAGGTGCTGAGCCGCCGCGGTCTCGAGCGCGGACGTTACGTCATGGCCACGGTGCATCGCCCCGCAACCGCCGACGACCCGGCGCGCCTCGGGGCCGTGCTGGACGCGCTGGGCGATGCCGACGAGACCGTCGTGTTCCCAGCCCATCCTCGCACCGCGGCCAGCATCGAGCGCTTCGGTCTCGGCGGCCGCGTGGCGGCCAACGTCAGACTGATCGCGCCGGTGGGCTACGCCGAGTCCCTGACGCTCGTCAAGAACGCCCGCGTCGTGGCCACCGACTCGGGCGGCCTGCAGAAGGAGGCCTACTTCTTCGCCGTGCCCTGTGTGACCCTGCGCGACACGAGCGAGTGGGTCGAGACCGTCGAGAGTGGCTGGAACGTGCTCGCCGGCACTGATCGCGCCACCATCGCCGCCGCCCTGGCGCGGCCTCCGCGCGGAGACCGTCATCCGGACTATTATGGTCACGGCGACGCTGCCGAGCGCGTCGCCGCGGCACTCAACGCCTACCTCGAAGGACGGTCGCCGTGAGCGTCTCCTACCTCGAGGTCGAGGCTCGCGGCGAACCCCGCGAGATCGGCCGCCAGATCGGCGAAGCCGCTCGCGAGCTGATCCTCGCAGGGCTCGCCTACTACGAAGAGCACCACGAGGCGATGGGCGGTCAGAGCTTCGCCGCCGCCGAGCGCGAGGCGCTCGCCTACCTGCCGTCGGCGCGGGCCGTGCTGCCCGACGTCGTGGCCGAGCTCGAGGGCATGGCCGAGGGCGCCGACGTGACGCTCGGCCGCCTGCTCGTGCCCAACCTCGGCGAGGAGCTCACCTGCAACAGCGATCCCGGCGCGCCCGGCGTAGTAGGGGCGCACGCGGGCCACGAGCACTGCACCTCGGTCGCCGTGCGCGTCGGCGGACGCTGCCTGCTCGCCCACAACGAGGACTGGTGGGCCAGCGACGCCGACAAGAACATCCTGCTGCGCCTGACCACCGCCGACGGCACGCGGATCCTCGCCATGACCTCGGCCTGCATGCTGCCGCCCTCAGGCATCAACTCGCACGGCGTGGCGAGCGCGGGCAACACCCTGTACGCATGCGATCAGCGG
>DATIYD010000077.1:0-5536 GCA_035517975.1 Thermoleophilia bacterium
GCCCGGACGCCTCTACTCTCCGCTCGAGGGCGTGCGCCTGCTCAAGTCGCTCGACGGCGCCAAGTTCGACGAGACCGTCGAGGCCCACTTCCGACTGGGCGTCGACGTGCGCCACGCCGACCAGATCGTGCGCGGCACCACCGTGCTCCCGCACGGCACCGGTAAGGAGATGCGCGTCGCCGTGTTCGCCGAGGGCGACAAGGCGCGTGAGGCCGAGGAGGCCGGCGCCGACATCGTCGGCACCGACGACCTCGCCAAGCAGGTCCAGGACGGTCAGCTCGACTTCGACGTGGCCATCGCCACGCCCGACATGATGGGCGTGGTCGGTCGGCTCGGCCGTATCCTCGGCCCGCGCGGCCTCATGCCGAACCCCAAGTCGGGCACGGTCACCTTCGATGTCGCCAAGGCCGTCAGCGAGGCCAAGGCGGGCAAGGTCGAGTATCGCACCGACCGCAGCGGCATCATCCATCTGAGCATCGGCAAGAAGTCGTTCGATGAGACCCAGCTCGTCGAGAACTACGGAGCGGTGCTCGACGAGATCGTGCGCGCCAAGCCGTCGGCCTCGAAAGGTCGCTATCTGAAGAGCGTCAACCTGACGTCGACCATGGGTCCGTCGATCGAGCTCGATTCGACCCGCACGCGCGACCTGCTCGAAGGGTAGGGCACACAGCTCGGGGGGCACGCATCTCGAGGGCACGCAGCTCGGGGCACGCAGCTCGAGAGCGCACACCTGAGCCACGCGCACATGAGCGACGCGCACCTTGAAGGCCGCGCGTCGGCGGCTGGGCCGGCAGCCGCAGTTGACCGGCCGGCCGGCGAAGACCTATACTGCGCAGTCGCGGCGCGTGGCGCGCCGCAGCCGATGAAGGTCGGTGCTCCGCAGGGAGCGTAAAGGGCCGTAGGAGGCCCGCCCGCCCGAGGCGAGCAGCGAGGCCGTCATGCGTAGTGGCCCGCTCCCCGTCCGGGAGCGGGTTTTTTCGTGGACGACAGCGAGGTCCTTACATGCTGCGCAAAGACAAAGAGGCGGTGGTCGAAGAGGCGACGAGGCTCCTGGCCGCGACCGAGGCGCTCTATCTGAGCGACTACCGCGGACTCACCGTGGCCGAGCTCACCGAGCTGCGCGCCAAGCTGCGCGACGGCGGCGCCGTGCTGCACGTGCTCAAGAACACCCTCGCGCGCCGCGCCGCCGCCGAGGCCGGTCGCGAGCAGATCGTGTCCATGCTCTCCGGTCCCACCGCCGTCACGTTCTGCGGCGACGACCCGGTGGCGCCCGCCAAGGCGCTCATCGAGTTCATGCGCACGCATCCGCAGCTCGAGGTGCGCGGCGGCGTGCTGCAGGGCGACGCGATCGACGCCGAGGGCGTGCGCGCACTCTCGAGCCTGCCGTCGCGCGAGGCGCTGCTCGGCCAGGTGGTCGGCACCATGGCGGCTCCGCTGACCGGCCTGGTCACGGTGTTGCAGGGCACGATCTCGGGCTTCGCCCGGGCACTCCAGCAGATCGTCGAGCAGAAGACGGCGGCCGGCGAGGCCTGACGCCGTCGTTGCACGAGTGAAAGAGAAACGACCGTTTCCAACGACGAGGTGAACTGACGTGGCAGACAAGACACTGAGCAAAGACGAGCTCATCGAGCAGATCAAGAAGATGAGCGTCCTCGACCTGGCCGAGCTGGTCCATGCCCTCGAAGACGAGTTCGGCGTGAGCGCGGCCGCTCCGGTAGCCGTGGCTGCCGGTCCCGCCGCCGGCGCCAGCGAGGCTGAGGAAAAAGAGGAGCAGACGTCGTTCGACGTCATCCTGCAGTCGTTCGGCGAGAAGAAGATCGAGGTCATCAAGGTCGTGCGCGCCCTCACCGGGCTCGGCCTCAAAGAGGCCAAGGCGGTCGTCGAAGAGGCCCCGAAGCCGATCAAGGAAGGCGTCAACAAGGACGAGGCCGAAGAGGCCAAGAAGCAGCTCGAGGCGGCCGGCGCCACAGTCGACGTCAAATAGACATCCGGTCGCAGCCGCGGGGCGGTAGACGCCGCCTCCCAAGCCCTGGTTTGGAGGGCGCCAGTTGAGGGGACCCACAACTGGCGCCCCTTGCCATGCTCTACAACCCCGTGTAAACTATGCGGTCGTGCCGTCCGCCGCGTTCAGTCTTAGCCCAGCCTCCCTGCGGCTTGCCGTCCGCTGCTCCAGCCTACCGAGAGGAGTCTCCACTTGAACCAGCCGAAGTGTCCTCGCGCGCGCACGTCCTTTGCCAAGCTGGACCAGCCTCTGCCGGTTCCCAATCTGATCGACATCCAGAAGGCGTCGTGGAAGTGGTTCCTCGAGGATGGCCTCAAGGAGACGATCGAAGACATCTCGCCCATCCGCGACTACTCTGAGAAGCTCCTCGTCGAGTTCGGCGAGTATCAGTTCGGCGAGCCCTCGAAGCCCATCGCGGAATGCCGCAACAAGGATATGACCTTCTCGGCGCCGCTCACCATGGTGGTGCGCTTCGTCAACGAGGAGACCGGCGAGATCCGTGAGCAGCACGTCTTCATGGGCGACTTCCCCATGATGACCGAGCGCGGCACCTTCATCATCCACGGCACAGAGCGTGTCGTGGTCACGCAGCTCGTCCGCTCCCCGGGCGCCTACATCATGGAGCCCAAGCAGGCAGAGCGCGAGAAGCAGGTGCTGATCGCCAACCTCATGCCGCAGCGCGGCTCCTGGCTCGAGCTCGAGATCGACAAGAAGGGCGCCGTCAACGTACGCATCGACCGCAAGCGCAAGTTCCCGGTGAGCGTGCTGCTGCGCGCCATGGGGTGCGGCGGCAACGACGACATCCTCAAGCTGTTCGACGAGTCCGTCTATATCAAGAACACGCTCGAACGCGACTCCACGACCTCGCAGGAGGAGTCGCTCATCGAGCTCTTCCGCAAGCAGCGCCCCGGCGAGCCGCCGACCCTCGACTCGGCCACCGCCATGTTGCGCGGTCTGTTCTTCGACCCCAAGCGTTACGACCTGTCGCGCGTCGGCCGTCACAAGCTGAACTCGCGCCTGCACGGCCACATCGCCCCCGAAGACCGTCCGGCCGGCGACGTGCGCGTGCTCACCACCATGGACATCGTCGAGCTCATCCGCCGCCTCATCGCGCTGCCGCCCAAGCTGGGCGTGCCCGACGACTCCAAGGACTACGCCGACGCCGCCATGAACCTGATCGGCACGCGCCGCGAAGACATCGCCGGCGAGCTCGACGAGTACGAGCACTTCGGCAACCGCCGTCTGCGCACCGTCGGCGAGCTCGTGCAGGACAGCTTCCGCATCGGCCTGACCCGCATGGAGCGGGTCATCAAGGAGCGCCTCACGACCGAGGACCCCGACACGATCGTGCCGGCCACGCTGGTCAATATCAGGCCGGTGGTCGCTGCTCTCAAGGAGTTCTTCGGCTCGTCGCAGCTCTCGCAGTTCATGGACCAGACCAACTCGCTGTCGGGGCTCACCCATCGCCGCCGCCTCAGTGCGCTCGGCGCCGGCGGCCTGACCCGCGAGCGCGCGCCGATCGAGGTGCGCGACGTGCACGCCACCCACTACGGCCGCATGTGCCCGATCGAGACGCCCGAGGGTCCGAACATCGGCCTGATGGGCTCGCTCGCGTCGTTTGCGACGGTCGACGAGTTCGGTTTCATCAGGGCGCCCTACCGCAGGGTCGTCAAGGGCAAGGTCACCGAGGAGATCGTCTACCTCGACGCCTCCGAAGAAGAGGCCACCGTCGTCACGCCCAAGACCGGCGAAGAGCGCGCGGTCACGATCGCCCAGGCCAACGCGCCGTTCGACTCCAAGACGGGCAAGTTCCTGAACGACCAGGTCCTGGCGCGGACGCGTGGCGGCGACGAGGTCGTGTCGGTGCCGCCCGAGCAGGTCGACTACATGGACGTCAACCCGACGCAGCTCGTGTCGGTCGCCACGGCCCTCATCCCGTTCCTCGAGCACGACGACGCCAACCGCGCTCTCATGGGTTCGAACATGCAGCGCCAGGCGGTGCCGCTGCTCACCACCGAGGCGCCTTACGTGGGCACCGGCATGGAGTTCCGCGCCGCCTGCGACACCGGCGACGTCATCCTCTCGCGCCGGCCCGGCCGGGTCGCCGAGGTCGACGCCAACAGCATCGTGGTCGACGCCGGCAAGGGCGAGGTCGACGAGTACTCGCTGGTCAAGTTCACGCGCTCCAACCAGGGCACCCTCATCCACCAGAAGCCGCTCGTCGACGTGGGTGACAAGGTCGACGGCGGCACCGTGCTGGCCGACGGCTCGTCGACCGACCACGGCGAGCTCGCCCTCGGCAAGAACCTGCTCGTGGCCTTCATGAGCTGGGAGGGCTACAACTTCGAAGACGCGATCATCCTCTCGGAGCGCCTCGTCAAAGACGACGTGCTGTCGTCGGTGCACATCGAGGAGTACGAGGTCGACGCGCGTACGACCAAGCTCGGCGACGAGGAGATCACGCGCGACATCCCCAACCGCTCCGAGGAGTCGCTCAAGGACTTGGACGAGCGCGGCATCGTACGGATCGGCGCCGAGGTCAACTCGGGCGATCTGCTGGTCGGCAAGGTCACCCCCAAGGGCGAGACCGAGCTGACCGCCGAAGAGAAGCTGATCCGCGCCATCTTCAAGGAGAAGGCGCGCGAGGTCCGCGACACGAGCCTCAAGGTGCCCCACGGCGAGGGCGGCAAGGTCATCGACGTCAAGATCTTCAGTCGCGAGAACAACGACGAGCTGCCGCCGAGCGTCAACCAGCTCGTGCGCGTCTACGTCGCCAAGAAGCGCAAGATCGCCGAGGGCGACAAGCTCGCCGGCCGGCACGGCAACAAGGGCGTGATCTCCAAGATCGTGCCCGAAGAGGACATGCCGTACCTCGAAGACGGCACGCCGGTCGACATCATCCTGAACCCGCTGGGCGTGCCGAGCCGCATGAACATCGGCCAGGTCCTCGAGACGCACCTCGGCTGGGCCGCCCACCGCGGCTTCCAGGCCGACGGCACGCGCCTCGGTGGTCCGGCCTTCGTGGCCTCGCCGGTGTTCGACGGCGCCACCCTGGCCGAGATCGACGAGCTGCTCATCAGGTCGACCCAGGAAGACGGCGCGAGCCCGGTGCAGTTCAAGATCAACGAGAAGGAACCGCCGGGCCGGCGCTGCTCGGGCAAGGTCTGGCTCTACGACGGCCGGAGCGGGCTGCGCTTCGACAACAAGGTGACGATCGGCTACATGTACATCCTGAAGCTGCTCCACCTGGTCGACGACAAGATCCACGCGCGCAGCACGGGCCCCTACTCTCTCGTCACGCAGCAGCCGCTGGGCGGCAAGGCGCAGTTCGGCGGCCAGCGCTTCGGCGAGATGGAGGTCTGGGCCCTCGAGGCCTACGGCGCGGCCTACACGCTGCAGGAGATGCTCACCATCAAGTCCGACGACACCGTGGGTCGCGTCAAGGCCTACGAGGCGATCGTCAAGGGCGAGAACATCTCCAAGCCCAACATCCCCGAGTCGTTCAAGGTGCTCATGAAAGAGGTCCAGAGCCTG
>DATIYD010000078.1:0-6534 GCA_035517975.1 Thermoleophilia bacterium
GAGCTGACGGCCGCTCGCGACGCGGTGGCGGCGCGGGCGAACGACTACGAGGCGGCGATCTTCGACGCACACCTGCTGTTCCTGGAAGACGAGGCGCTGCTCGGGCCGGCGCACGCGGCGATCTTCACGGGAGGCAGCAGCGCGGCGGCGGCCTGGGCCGCCGCCGCGGCCCAGGCCGCCGCCGCCTGGCAGGCCCTCGACGACCCCTACCTGCGGGCTCGGGCGGCCGACCTGCGCGAGGTCGCCGACCAGGTCTTGCGCCACCTGCTCGGGCTGCCTGCCGCGGGCCCGGCGGCCGCCGAGGGCATCGTCGTCGCCTGCGACCTCACCCCGACCGCGGCCGCCGCGCTCGACGCCGGCCGCGTGCGCGGCGTCGCCTGCGCCGGCGGCGGTCCGACCTCGCACGGCGCGATCCTCGCCCGCGCGCTCGGCCTGCCGGCCGTCGTGGGCTGCGGTCCCGCCTTGCTCGCGGTGGCCGAGGGCACCGCGCTCCTGCTCGACGGCGAGGCCGGCACTGTGACCGTGGCGCCGTCGCCCGCCCTGCTCGAGGCGGCAGAGGCGAGACGCGCGCGGGTCAAGGCCGCCGAGGCGGCGGCGCGGGCCGACGCCGCCCTGCCCGCCCTCACGCGCGACGGGCACGCCGTGCCAGTGAGCGCCAATCTGGCCGGACCCGACGAGGTCGCGGCGGCAGTGGCGGCCGGGGCCGACGGCGTCGGTCTGCTGCGCACCGAGTTCCTCTTTCTGGCGAGCGCTCGCGCGCCGGGCGAGGACGAGCAGGAGCGGGTCTACAGGGCGATGGCCGAGCGTCTCGCCGGGCGGCCCCTCGTCGTGCGCACGCTCGACGCCGGCGCCGACAAGCCGCTGGCCTTCCTGCCGGCCGTCGACGAGGACAACCCGTTCCTCGGTGTGCGCGGCATCCGCCTCGGCTTGCGCCATCCCGAGCTCCTGGCCGGCCAGCTGCGCGCCGCGCTGCGCGTGGCGGCCGACTACCCGGTGCGTCTGCTGCTGCCGATGGTGACGACCGTCGACGAGGTGCGCCGGGTGCGCGCGCTGCTCGACGAGGCGTGGCGCTCGCTCGCGGCAGCCTCACCGCCGAGCGCGGCGGAGCGATACCATGCCGGCGCCACGCCGGCCGGCGCGGGCGCAGGACCCGCGCCCCTCGGGATCGGCATCATGATCGAGGTGCCGGCGGCCGCGCTTCTGGCCGAGGCCTTCGCCCCGCACGTCGACTTCTTCTCGCTGGGCACGAACGACCTCACCCAGTACGTGCTGGCGGCCGAGCGCGGCAACCCCGGTGTGGCCGGCCTGGGCGACGCGCTGCACCCGGCCGTGCTGCGGCTGATCGACCGGGTGGCGCGCGCCGCCACCGCGGCCGGCCGGCCGCTCGCCGTGTGCGGCGAGGTGGCCGGCGACCCGGCGGCGATCCCCGTGCTGCTCGGCCTTGGCGTGACCGAGCTCTCGATGGCGCCGGCCCGCATCGCGTACGCCAAACAGGTCGTGCGCGGCGTCGATCTCGCGGCCGCCCGGCGCCTTGCCGCCCGCGCCCTGGCGGCCGAGTCGGCGGCCGAGGTACGGCTGCTGGCCGGCGAGCAGGTATCATCTGAGACATGAAGACTCCGCTCGTGCCGTTCGACTCCGACGCTCTGCGCGCCAACATCGCGAGCACCGCCCAGGACGTCGTCATCCCCGACCGCTATCAGCCGCTCGTCGATGCCGTCGAGGGCCTC
Source organism: Thermoleophilia bacterium (assembly GCA_035517975.1). GTDB lineage: Bacteria > Actinomycetota > Thermoleophilia > UBA2241 > UBA2241 > Bog-752. The sequence goes on from DATIYD010000078.1 coordinate 1,728, forward strand.
TACGGCGTGCGCGCCGCGCTCGTCGAGACGGTCGGCGAGTACTTCCACGCCTACCGCAACGCCGATCTGCTGATCGAGGGCTTCCAGACCACGCTGCTGCGCAACTGGACCCACTTCGAGGCCTCCGACGAGCGCGCCACTCTGTTCGGCCTGCTCGCCGACCTCGTGCTCGGGCTGCTCGACTCGCCGCTCACCCCCGAGCAGTTCTCGCTCTCCCTGCGCGGCCTGCTGATGTGGTGCGCGAACGCCGTGAGCGGTCCGCACGGCGACGCCTACGACGACTCGCTCGCCGCCGTCGCCCGCGCGCTCACCGAGCTCGTCGACCGGCAGCCGGCCGCCTTTCTCGAGCGCGACGCGCTGCTGCGCGACCTGGTCGAGCGGGTGGCCGCCCGGCCGGCGCTCACCGCCGCCTTCTTCGAGCTCTACCGCGCCGTGCTGCTGCTCGGCTACCGGCGCCTCGAGGAGCGCCTCGACGTGCCGAGCTGGGCGACCGTCCAGGTGGCCGGGCTCACCGATCCGGCGGCGGTCGCCGAGCGCTTCGACTTTCTCTCGGGAGAGCGCCTCATCGATCTGATCCGCGGCGCCGTCGAGGCGCCCGGCGGGCAGCTCCTGTCGCCCGGGTTCCCGCTCTTCTCGGAGATGCTCGGGCAGGCCATCGACCGGCTCTTCGGTATCGACGCGATCGAGGACCGTTTCGCCGTCTGCCTCTTCTTCCTGAAAGACGACGCGCTCGGCTATCGCCAGAAAGAGGCGATGGTCGAGCTGCTCGGCGTGGTCAAGGAGATGATGCAGCCCGACCGGCGCACCGACGTGAACCGGATCCTGAGCCGGCTCACCGCCTTCTTCCGCGACCGTGACAACCAGTTCCTGCTCATGCGCTTCAAATGCTACGAGGCGATCGGGGTGGCCATCGGCGAGGCGTCCAACGTCCAGGCCGTCGACCACCTGGTCGAGGACGTCCTGTCGTGGCGCTTCCAGTACCCCGACATCCAGGGCGCCACCGACGAGTGGGGCACGATGGTCAACCCCTACCACCTGCCCAAGATCCGCTGCTGGATGCGGATCATCGAATCGAACCCGGCGCTCTACGAGCGCCTCGCCGCGGCGCTCAACGTGCAGCTTCGCCTCGGCGGCGTGTACATCGCCGACACCGACCTCTTCCAGCGCGACGTCACCCGCTTCCTGAACGCCGACATCGGGCCGATCTACTTCGTGGCCAAACAGCTCCTGCGCACGCTGCCGGTCTACTTCAACGAGGTCGGCGCCGAGGGTGAGCTGCGCACCGTCTCGACCGACGTCGACGAGATCGCCGCCCGTCGCGACTCGCTCGTGCACTTCCTGCGCAAGCAGCTTCACGCCGAGTCGTCGAACCGCATGGTCGACTTCAGCCGGGCGGTGCTGCGCTACTGGGCGACCCTCGACCCCTCTGGTCTCGAGCCCTTCGTCTCGGCCAACACCATGGACGCCGTGCGCCTCGAGCAGGAGTGGGCCCGCGGCCCGCACGAGGCTCTCCTTGCCTGGCAGCGGCGAGGCGGTGGCCGGCCGGCGACGAGCGACGAGCAGATCGAGGAGCTCCTCGAGCGGCTCGTCGCCCAGCCGGCCGAGATCCTGGTCAAGTGGCTCGCGCGGCCGCCGGCGCCCGCGGCCGCCGGCGCGGCCGCCGGCACCGACGCGACCTCCGCCGCCCCCGATGCCGCGACCGAGGCCGCCCCCGACGCGGCGCTCGGGGTCGCGCCAGAGGCTGCGCTCGAGGTCGCGCCAGAGGCTGCGCTCGACGCTGCCCCCGACGACCCCGGGCGCCGCGTCGCGCTCATGGTGCGCACCTACCAGCTCCTTGCGAGCAAGTACTCGCTGGCCGCCGACGAGGTCGGTCACGCGGTCGACGGTCATCTGGCGCTCGAGGCCAAGAGCCGGCACCGGTTCCAGCGCGCCCTGACCGCCTGGCAGCGCGATCCCACGCCCGCCCGCCGCGACCGGCTGCTCGACGCCGCGCTCGGCGTGCTCGAGGGACTCGAGGCGATCATCCTCGACCCGGCCGTCTCGACCTCGACCGAGAACATCTACCAGAAGCGCCACATCGCGGCCGGCATCCCCTCGATCTACGGCAACTACAGCGAGCCCAAGTTCGATGCGCTGGGCCTGTCGTTCCGGGTCGAGAGCCTGGTCGACCGCCTCTTCGACGACCTGGTGGCAGAGGGCATCGAGCCCTACGTCACGCGTGACTCGCTCTCCCGCATGTCGGCCGCCATGGGGCGCTTCGAGCGGGCCCTCGCCATCGACGGCGTCGACTCGCGCGTCCTGGAGACCAACCTCAACATGCTGAACGCGAGCTTCGGCAGCCACAACTTCACGTTCCGCCAGTACCAGAACGTCTTCCAGTTCCTGGTCAACAGCGTGACCGAGCTCTCGACCAACGCCATCCTCAGCCATGACCAGGTGCTTCACACCGTGCTCATCAACGACACGCGCCAGTGTGAAGCGCGCTCGCTCTCGGTCGACGCCGTGGCCGAGATGGTCCTGCGCGAGGTGCTGGTCTCGGCGCTCGGCATGCAGGCCCTCGACCGCTACGCCGCAGCGGCGCTGCGCCGCATCTCACTGCTGAACGGACGCCTCGGCAGCCAGGCCCTGACGCGCATGATGAACTACGACCCCGAGCGCCTCGTGTCGCCGCTGCACCACCTGACGGCGGCCACCGACGACCAGCAGACGCTGGGCTTCAAGGGTCTCGGCCTCAAGCAGATGGCCTCGTACGGCCACAACGTGCCCGAGGGCTTCGTGCTGTCCACCGAGCTGTTCAGCGCCATGCCGGCCATGTCGTACCGGCCGCTCTACGACGACACGATCCAGCGCATCGGCACGGCCGTGGGTCAGCTCGAACGGGCCACCGGCCTGCGGCTCGGCGACCCCGGGGTGCCGCTCCTGCTCTCCATCCGCTCGGGGGCGGCCGTGTCGATGCCGGGGCTCATGACGACCTTCGTCAACGTCGGCCTGAACGACGAGGTCACCGAGGCCCTGGCCGAGGAGCCACGCTTCGACTGGGCCGCCTGGGACTGCTACCGGCGGTTCCTGCAGTCGTGGGCGATGGCGTCGGGCATCGACCGCGACTTCTTCGACGCCATCATGACCGAGTTCAAGGACCGCCACGGCGTGGAGCAGAAGATCGACTTCACGCCCGAGCAGATGCGCGACATCGCCTTTACCTACAAAGACAGGGCCCGGCAGGGCGGCGTGATGTTCGTCGACGACCCCTTCGCCCAGGTCGTGTCGTGCGTCTTCAAGGTGCTCGAGTCGTGGGACTCACCGCACGCCCGTCTCTACCGCCAGTACCTCGGCGTGGCCGAGGAATGGGGCACGGCCGTGGTCGTGCAGCGCATGGTCTTCGGCAACCTGACCCGCGAGTCGGGTTCGGGGGTGACCTTCACGCACAACCCGCTCGAGCCCTACAGCCGCCAGGTGCGCCTGTTCGGGGACTTCGCCGTGCGCAGCCAGGGCGAGGACCTGGTCGGCGGCCTCGTGTTCCCGCTGCCGGTCTCCGAGGCTCAGCGCCTGGGCAGCCCGACCTACCGCGGCACCGAGCACTCGCTCGAGCGCGACTACCCCGACGTGTACGGCAAGCTGCTCGAGGTCGCCCAGGAGCTGGTCGGCACGCACGAGTACGACCCCCAGGAGATCGAGTTCACCTTCGAGTCGCCGGCCGCCGACGACCTCTACGTGCTGCAGAAGCGCGCCGTCGTGCACGGCAAGGTCAAGGAATCGGCCTACTTCGACACCTCCTCACCCAACTACGGGCCGCCGGTCGCGGTGGGCATGGGCGTCGCCGGCGGGGCCTACTCGGGTCGCGTCGCGATCGATGCGGGCCAGATCGACCAGCTCCTGGCCGAGTCGCCCACCGAGAACATCGTGCTCCTGCGGCCCGACACGGTGCCCGAGGACATCGCCATCATCACGCGGGTGAACGCCATCCTCACGGCTCGCGGCGGCGCTACGTCGCACGCGGCCGTCACGGCCAAGCGCCTGGGCAAGACCGCCGTCGTCGACTGCCGCGACCTCGAGGTGATCGAGCGTCAGGGCGTGGCCCGCCTGTCCGGCAGCGAGCTGCGTGCCGGCGACTGGCTGTCGATCGACGGGCGCACCGGCAACATCTTCGCCGGCCGTATCCCGACGCTGGCCCAGCCGGCCCTGCCCGAGCCCGCCGCGACGCCCTCGCCGGCGGGCCCGGCCTCCTAGCCCGTGAAGGTCGCGCTGCTGCAGATCGATCCGACGGTCGGTGACATCGAGGGCAACGCCGGCCTGCTGGCCGCGGCGACCGCCGCGGCCGCGCGCGCCGGCGCCGACCTCGCCGTCGCCCCGGAGCTCTCGCTGCTCGGCTACCCGCCGCGCGATCTGCTCCTGCGGCGGTCGTTCGTCGCTCGCGGCTGGGCCGTGTGCCGCGAGCTCGCCGCCGAGCTGCGCGCCGCGCCGCCGTTGCTGCTCGGCCTGGCCGAGCCCAACGAGGGCTCAGGCCGGCCGCTCTACAATGCCGCGGCCCTGCTGGCCGGCGGCAGCGTGCGCCAGGTGTTCCGCAAGACACTGCTGCCCACCTACGACGTCTTCGACGAGGACCGTTACTTCGAGCCGGCCGGTGGCCTGCAGGTGCTCTCGTGGGAGGGGGAGCGTCTCGGCATCTCGGTCTGCGAGGACATCTGGAACGACCGCGACTTCTGGCAGCGACGCCGCTATCACACCGACCCGATCGCAGATCTCGCGGCGGCGGGGGCGACGTGCGTCGTCAACATGGCGGCCTCGCCGTTCAGCATCGGCAAGCAGC
>DATIYD010000079.1:0-6114 GCA_035517975.1 Thermoleophilia bacterium
ACGCGGCGGACCCCCCGGCGTGATAGACCGCCGGGGGAGTGGATCGCCGGACTTCAGGCCACCCCGCCGCGCACCTCGGCCTCGCGCACGACGGCATCGATCGCGTCGCTTGCCTCGGCCGACAGCGGCTGCGGATGGTGCTCCTCGAGGATCTGCTTCGCCGCCTCCTTGGCGGCGGAGTAGGCATCTTTGGCGCCCATGGCCTGCCAGTCCTCGCGTACGCGACGATCCATGAACCGCGGCTGGCTGAGCTCGCGCATGTGCCTGAGCGTCGAATCGAGCGACATGTAGTCGCCGAACGAGCCGACGGCGTGGATGTCGTCGAGGTCGATGGTCTCGTCGCTCACCGGGATGCCTTGCACGGTGTGTTTGACCATCCTCGCCATGTCGTTGTCGAGCACGTACTGCGCGTAATCGAAGGTGACGCCCGACTCGGTCATCCCCGCCCCGTAGATCAGGTTGGCCCCTGCCAACGCTGCCATGAGGGCGGTCAGTGTCTTCTCGTGACCGGCCTGGATGTCACTGAGCTTGGAATCTGCCTATAACCCGGCCACGAAGCTCGGCAGCAGATAGCGCTGCGCCAGTTGCGCCACGCCGGCGCTGAGCAGGCCGAGCTCGGGCGAGCCCACCGACGCGGCCGCGAGCCGCAGGTCGATGGCCGTCGTCGACGAGCCGTAGATGCTGGGCGCCCCGCGTTCGGTGAGCTGCGCCAGCGTGATGCTCGCCAGCACCTCGCTGTTGTGGGTGACCAGGGTGCCGGCCAGGGTGACCGGCGACGATGCGCCCGACATCGCCATGGAGATGACGTTGTTGGGGATGCCGTGGCGAGCCGCGCCCATGATGACCTCGGCGGCGTCGCGCGTGATCTTGAGCGGGCTGACGGGGCATTCGCAGAAGTAGACGAGCGGCCGCTCACGGAGCTTGTCCTCGCCGCCGGCGACGGCGGCGCCCATGCGCACGATGGCGTCGACGTCGTAGGTCGAAAGAGCGCCGGTGCCGACACACTTGGTCGTGTTCTTGAGCGCGACCGCCGTGTCGCGCACCGCCAGCGTCTCCTCGGGCGCATCGCGACCTTCGACGGAGTGCTCGTAGGTGTCGATCTCGCTCAGGTAGTCGGTCATGCGCGCGAGATCGGCAACGTCCTGCACGGTCGAGGTGCGGTACTCGTCGGTGCGCGGGTCGATGACCATGATGCCGGCGCTGAAGTTGGTGAACCCGACGCGGCCGCCCTCGAGCACGATGTCGTTCTCGGGCACGCGCCCGCAGAGCCGGACGCTGGCGGGCGAGGAGCGGATGGCGTCTTCGACGATGTACGGCGGGATCTTCACGATCTTGGCGTCGCGATCGACCCGGCAGCCGCCGTCGGCGAAGACGTCGAGCGCCTCGTCGCTCTCGACGAACACGCCGGTGCGCTCGAGCACCTCGAGTGTGGCGCGGTGGATGTCGTCGAGGTCCGCGTCGGTGAAGACCTCGAGACGCAGGGCGGCGTTGCGCCGCACCCCCGCCTGCAGATTCCGCTTCATAGGCTCTCCTCCATCTCTCGGTCGCTTGCGACTCGAGCCGGTGTCGTCGGTCCACTTTACCGTGCGAAGCGAGAGCCGTCTTCCGCCGGCGTCAGACGACGCGGGCGAGAGACTCCGCCCGTCCCCGCGTGCCGCCGGCTCGGCCATCCTCGTCGAGGTGCGATCTCGGCCCCGACTTGTATTGCCCAGGCACTTCGGTTTGACTGGACGGCACGCTCGCGACACACCGGCAGGGAGGACTCACATGGCAGCGGTGCTGATGCTCGGCAACGAGGCCCTGGCCCGCGGCGCCTGGGAATCGGGGGTCCGGGTCGCGGCCGCTTACCCGGGCACCCCGAGCACCGAGATCGTCGCCAACCTCGCCTCGTACGACGGCGTCTACGCCGAGTGGTCCACCAACGAGAAGGTGGCCTACGAGGTCGCCTTCGGGGCCGCCATGGGCGGCGCCCGGGCCCTGACCGCGATGAAGAGCGCCGGCGCGAGCGTGGCGGCCGACCCCCTCATCACGTCCGTGTACACGGGCGTCAACGCCGGCCTCGTCGTCTGCCTGGCCGGCGACCCCGGCATGGCCAGCGGCATGACCGAACAGGACGACCGCTACTTCGGCCGCATCTCGAGCATGCCGATGCTCGAGCCGGCCGACAGCCAGGAGTGCTACGAGTTCGTGCAGCTCGCCTACGAGATCAGCGAGAGCTACGACGTTCCCGTCATGGTGCGGATGAGCATCCAGACGGCCCATCAGAAGTCGGTCGTGAAGCTCAACGACGACGACGACGCCAGAGCCGCGGCGCCCGAACGGCGCCCCCCAGACCGCAAGACCGAGAAGTACTGCATGCTGCCCAGGTTCTCGCGGCCGATGCACCGCAGCCTGCTCGAGCGCTTCGAGCGCTTGCGCGCCTACGCAGAGGCAAGTCCGCTGGCGCGCGTCGAAGCGACCGGCGGCGACGGTCGCATGCCGCTGCGCGACGGCGGTTCGGCCCGCATCGGTGTCGTCGCCGCGGGCGCCGCCTACATGAGCGCCAGAGAGGCGGCGCCCGGCGCGGCCTTCCTCAAGCTCGGCATCGTGCATCCGCTGCCCGTCGAGACCGTGCGCCGTTTCGCCGCGAGCGTCGACCGGCTCTTCGTCGTCGAGGAGCTCGAGCCCTACCTCGAGGAGCAGATCCTCGCGGCCGGCGTCGCCTGCGAAGGCAAGCGCTGGTTCCCGGCCTGGGGTGAGCTCACGCCGGTACGCGTCGGCCAGGGCTTCCACGCCGCGGGTCTCGATCTGCCGCGCTGGGCCGAGGAGAAGCCCGCCGAGGACACCGGCGTGATCCCGCGTCCGCCGGTGCTGTGCACCGGCTGCCCCCACCGCGGCATGGCCACCGCCATGAAGAGGCTCGATCTCGACGTGCACGGCGACATCGGCTGTTACGACCTGACCAGCCTGCCGCCGGTGAGTCACATGCATTCGGCGTTCGAGATGGGAGCCAGCATACCGATGGATCAAGGGTTCTGGCGCGCCGGCGGCAGCGCCAAGGGCTCGGTGGCGGTGATCGGCGACTCCACGTTCCTGCACAGTGGCCTCACGGGTCTTCTGAACGCGGTGCACCAGCGTGCCAACGTCACCGTCCTGATCCAGAACAACAGCATCACCGCCATGACCGGCGGTCAGACCAATCCCGGAAACGAGAGGACGCTGGCCGGCGCCGAGACGAGGCCGGTCGACCTGGTCGCCATCTGCCGCGCGCTGGGCGTCGAGCAGATCGAGACGGTCGACCCCTATGACTACGAGGCCTGCCTGACGGCCCTCAAGGCGGGTCTCGCCTTCGACGGCCCGGCGGTCATCGTCACCAACCGTCCCTGCATGCTGTTCCCGCGCAAGGTCCCGGGCGACGGTCACTTCGAGGTTGACGAGGATCTCTGCAACGCATGCCAGCAGTGCATGAGACTCGGGTGTCCGTCGCTCAGCCACGCCGAGGCGACGTTCAAGAGACGCCACAAGGTGGAGATCGCGCCCGACACCTGCACGGGCTGCTCGCTGTGCGCGCAGCTGTGCAAGGCAGGCGCCATCACGAAGGCCGGTGTGGCGTGAGCGGCCGGGTCGACAACGTCATGGTGGTCGGCGTCGGTGGCCAGGGCGTGATCGTGGCCGCCGCCGTCATCGCCGACACGGCGCTGCTGCACGGCGGTCTCGACGTGAAGCTGAGTGAGACGCGCGGCATGTCGCAGCGCGGCGGCAGCGTCTGCTCGCACATCAGGATCGGGCAGCAGGTGATCGCGCCGTCGATCAGCCCGGGTGAGGTCGATTATCTGCTCGCCTTCGAGGCCGCCGAGGGGCTGCGATTCGCCGTCTCGGTCCGGCGTGGCGGCGTGGCTATCGTCAACACGCAGCAGATCGTGCCACCGCTGGCCTCGCAGGGCGACTTCGCCTATCCGTTCGACGCCATCGAGCGCATGGACGACGGCAGTCGCAGTGTCGTCGCGATCGACGGCAACGCGGTCGCCGAAGCCGTCGGCGACCTCAAGGTCGCCGGCGTCGTGCTGGTCGGCGCGCTGTCGGCCTATCTCGACTTCGCCACCGCGACCTGGGAGCGGGCTCTCCGGCGAAACGTGCCGGCGAAGTGGCTCGACATGAACCTCGCCGCCTTTGCGGCCGGTCGCCAGGCGACCGCCGCCCGCAGCGCGGCGACCACCACCGGGGAGGCGAGCGCGTGAGCACCACGGCAGGCACCACAGCCGATCAGAGCGTCTGTTTCGATCCCGAGTTCGAGAGGCTCGAAGGCGACGCGCTGCGGGCGCTCCAGCTCGAGCGTCTCAAGCGGCAGGTCGCGGCGGCCTACGAGCGCAGCCCCGCCTACCGGGACATGTGTCGCGGGGCGGGCGTCGAGCCCGACGACATCAGGGTGCTCGGCGACGTCGCCAGACTGCCCTTTCTCGAAAAGGCGACCCTGCGCGGGACCTATCCGGACGGTCTGCGCACCTGCGGGCTCGACAACATCATCGAGGTGCACAGCACCTCGGGCACGACCGGCAAGCCCACGCCCATCTGGGCCTCGCGGCACGATATGGACGCCTGGGCGTTGCGCAACGCCCGTTCGATGTGGATGGTGGGCCTGCGCCCGGACGACCTCCTGCAGAACTGCTTCGCCTATGGCCTCGCGACCAGCGTCGGCCTGCAGTATGGGGCGCAGAGGGCGGGTATCGGCGTCGTGCCGGCCGGCATCGGGCGCCACGAGCTGCTCATCGATCTGATCGTCGACCTCGGGGTGACCGCCCTGTGCACGACGCCCTCCTACGCGCTGTTCCTGGCCGACAAGGCGCTCGAGCGGGGCATCGACCTGAGCCGCGACTCGCGGCTGCGCATCGGCATCTTCGGTGCCGAGCCATGGCCAGAGTCGGGTCGCGCCCGTCTGGCAAGCGCGCTCGGCGTCGAGGCCTTCAATGAGTACGGCATGGGCGAGTTCCTCGGCCCGGGGATGGCCTGCGAGTGTCCCACCAGGCAGGGCATGCACGTGTGGTCCGACCACCTGCTGGTGGAGTGCATCGACCCCGACACCGGGGAGTGGGTCGACGACGGCGAGGCCGGCGAGCTCGTCTGGACGTCGCTGACCAGTGACTCGATGGCCATGATCCGCTATCGCAGCCACGACATCTCATCGCTCACCTGGGAGCCGTGCCCGTGCGGGCGCACCCACCCCCGCATCGGCCGCATCACGGGGCGCAGCGACGACGCGCTCTCCATCGGCGGGCTGATCGTGTTCCCCAGCCAGATCGAGGAGGTGCTGGTCAGATTCGACGAGATCGGCAACAACTTCTGCCTGGTCGTCGACAGCGTCAACAACCTCGACCGGCTGACCCTGCAGGTCGAGGTGGTCGGGTTCGACGAGTTCAGCGACGAGGGCAAGCAGATCTTCGCCAGGAAGGTAGCCGCGGCGACGAAGGCCACGATCGGCGTCACACCCAGGGTCGAGTTGTCGGGACCCTTCTCGCTGCCGCGCATGACGAGCGGCCAGGGAAAGACCGCCTGCCACCGCGTCGACGACCGGCGCGCGGGCTGACCACCAGTCTCATCGCACGTGTCTTGGCCAACCGCTAAGGAGCCATGAGCGAAATGACAGACTCCCTCAGAAACGACGACCTCATCGAAGACGACCACCTCGAGAAGACCCGCGAGCTCTTCGCCAAGTGCAAGGAGGTCGTGTCGGGCGGCGAGAGCAGCTACGCCCGCCTGATCGGCACGCGGCCCATCGTCATGGAACGCGGCGAGGGCGCCCGCTTCTTCGACGTCGACGGCAACTCCTACATCGACTGGTGCCTGGGCTACGGACCGATGATCTTCGGGCATCGGCCCAAGGCCATCGTCGATGCCGTCACGCAGCAGATCAGCGAGCGTGGCATGCTGTACACGTTCCCCCACGAGCTCGACTACGAGGTAGGCCGCAAGATCGTCGCGGCCGTGCCGGGCATCGACCAGATCCGCTTCGCGAACTCAGGCTCCGAGGCCACCCAGGCGGCCATCAGGCTGGCGCGCGCCTACACCGGGAAGGACAAGATCCTCAAGTGGGAAGGCAGCTACAACGGCTTTCTCGACTGCCACGCCTTCTCGCACGTG
>DATIYD010000080.1:0-13665 GCA_035517975.1 Thermoleophilia bacterium
CTGCAGCGCGGCCTCGGCCTCGCGCAGCGACAGACCGAGGTTCTGCAGCGCGACCCGGGCCTCGAGGAAGTGATCGGCCGCGGGACCCGCCGCGTCGGCGGCGGCGGCGGCGGCCGGGGCCCGCACGGTGTCGAGCTCGGCGCCCACCTTGTCGTTGAGCTCGATCAGGAGGCGCTGCGCGAGCTTCTTGCCGATGCCCGGGATCGACTCGAACTTCTTCTCGTCGCCGCGCAGAACGGCGGTCTCGAGTTCGGCCACTGAGTAGGCCGACAGGATCGCCAGAGCGACCTTGGGGCCCACGCCGCTGATGCCGATCAGCCACAGGAAGAAGCGGCGTTCGCGAGCCCCCTCGAAGCCGAAGAGCTGCAGGCCGTCGTCGCGCACGTGCAGGTAGGTGAGCAGGAAGATCTCTTCGCCGAGCCGGCGCGAGAGCCCCGCCGCGAGGCGGCCGGGCACGAGCAGCCCGTAGCCCACGCCGCCGGCCTCGAGCACGACGCGATCGGCCGCGACCTCGGTCAGCTCGCCGCGCAGCGAGACGATCATGCGGCCTCGGGGGTGAGGGCCATCCGGCCGGACACGGCGGCCGCCGTCACCTCGCGCCCAGCGTGCGCAGGAGGGCGCTGGCGTGCACGTGCGTGATGGCCACGGCGAGGGCGTCGGAGGCGTGGTCGGGCTGCACGATGCGCGGCAGCGAGAGCAGCACCTTGGTCATCTCCTGGACCTGCACCTTGTTCGCCCGGCCGTAGCCGGTGACCGCCTGCTTGATGGCCAGGGGCGTGTAGTCGACGCAGGGCAGGTCGCGCTCGCCGGCCGCCAGGATGATCGCCCCGCGAGCGTGCCCGACGGCCAGCGCGGTCTTGACGTTGACGTTGACGAAGAGTTCCTCGAGGGCCACCACCGCCGGATGGAAGCGGTCGATCAGGCTGAGCGTCTCGTCGTGGATCTGGCGCAGCCGCTGCGGCGTCTCGGTACGGGCGGAGGTCACGATACAGCCGTGGCCGAGCGAGCGGATCTTGTTGCCCTGCTGCTCGATCACGCCCCAGCCTGTGCTCGCCGTGCCGGGGTCGATCCCCAGCACGATCATCGGTCCACCGTCGTGCCGCTGCTCAGGCATGGTCGCTCCCCTCGAAATCCCCGGGCGCCCCAGCAAGGGCGGCGACTCCGGACCTCGCGCGGCCTGTTCTCGCGCGTCTTCCCCTGTTCGTGCTGTTAGCCGGCGACGGCCTCGAGGACCTCGTCGGAGATGTCGAAGTTGGCGTAGACCTCTTGCACGTCGTCGCTGCTTTCGAGCGCGTCGATCAGGCGCAGCGTCTTGCGGGCGTCGGCCTCGTCGAGCTTCACCGTGGTCTTGGGGATCATGGCCAGCTCGACCTGCTCGCACTCGATGCCGGCGGCCTCGAGCGCCTGCCGCACGGCCGACAGGGCGGCCGGCTCGGTGACGACCTCGATGGTGTCGCCCTCGACCGTCACGTCGTCGGCGCCGCCTTCGATGGCGGCCTCCATGACGGCGTCTTCGCTGAAGCGGCCGGCGTCGACCGTGACCGAGCCGCGCCGTTCGAAGATCCAGGCGACCGAGCCCGGCCCGCCGAGACTGCCGTTGTGTTTGGTAAAGATGTTGCGTACTTCGGCCGCCGAGCGGTTCTTGTTGTCGGTGAGCACCTCGACGATGACGGCGACGCCGCTGGGGCCGTAGCCCTCGTAGAGGATCGCCTCGAAGGAGGCGCCGCCCTCTTTACCGGCACCGCGCTCGATGGCGCGGTCGATGTTGTCTTTGGGCATGCTGTAGGAGCGCGCCTTTTCGACGGCCGCCGCCAGTGCGTTGTTGGCGGCCGGATCGGCGCCGCCTTCTTTGGCGGCCACCATGATGGCGCGCGCCAGCTTGGAGAAGAGCTGACCCCGCTTGGCGTCGGCCGCGCCCTTCTTGTGCTTGATCGTCGACCACTTCGAGTGCCCGGACACTACGAGACCACCTCCTCGGCCGGCGTGCCGGCGCTGCCGCCGGCCGCCCCCGTTCTGCTCGATGCGGCGCGCACCATGGCAAGGAACGCGCTATGCACCCTTGTATCACCGGTGAGCTCCGGGTGGAAGGCCGTGACCAGCACGCGACCCTCGCGTGCGGCCACGGCGTGCCCCTGGTAGCTCGCCATGATCTCGACGCCGGGACCGGCGCTCTCGATCCAGGGGGCCCGTATGAACACCGCCCGCACCGGCGGCGGACCCAGGGCCGGCACGTCGACGTCGACCTCGAAGCTGTGCACCTGACGTCCGAACGCGTTGCGCCGCGCCACGATGTCGATGAGGCCGAGGACCGGCTGGTCGCCCTCGACGATGCCGCTGGCCAGCGTGATCAGTCCGGCGCAGGTGCCCAGCACCGGCATGCCGCCAGCCGCTCGCGCCTTGATCGGCGCGACCAGGTCGAAGTGCCGCATGAGCTTGCCGATCGTGGTGCTCTCGCCGCCGGGGATGGCCAGGGCGTCTATGCCGACGAGGTCGGCCGGGCTGCGCACCTCGCTGCTGGCGGCGCCCAGACGGGCGAACATCGCGCGATGTTCGCGGAAGTCGCCCTGCAGGGCGAGCACGCCGACGTGCGGCGCGGCCTCTGCCCCACGCTCCGCGGCCGCGAACTCGGGCGACAGGATGGCGTCGCGGCGCTGCGATCGCGCGGCGGCGACGCCGCTCGTGGCACGGAGCTCGGTCAACCGCGAAACTGGATCTTCTGGTCGACCGTCATCTTGGCGGCCTCGATGCCCTCCATGGCGTCGCCCAGACCGACCGATACCTCGGCGAGCACGGCCGGATCGTTGTAGTTGGTGGTGGCCCGCACGATGGCCACGGCGCGACTGGCCGGGTCGGCGCTCTTGAAGATGCCCGAACCCACGAACACGCCCTCGGCGCCGAGCTGCATCATGAGCGCGGCGTCGGCCGGCGTGGCGATGCCGCCCGCCGAGAAGTTCACGACCGGCAGCTTGCCGTGCTCGGCCACCCAGCGCACCAGCTCGTAGGGCGCCCGCAGCTCTTTGGCGGCCGCGTTGAAGAGCTCGTCTTCGTCGAGCGAGGTGAGGTGACGGATCTGGCCCATGATCGTGCGCATGTGACGCACGGCCTCGACGACGTCGCCGGTGCCGGCCTCGCCCTTGGTGCGGATCATGGCCGCGCCCTCGCTCACCCGGCGCAGCGCCTGGCCGAGGTCGATGGCGCCGCAGACGAACGGCACGGTGAACTTGAACTTGTCGATGTGGTTGGCCTCGTCGGCCGGCGTCAGGACCTCGGACTCGTCGATGTAGTCGACCTCGAGCGCCTCGAGGATCTGCGCCTCGACGAAGTGCCCGATACGCGCCTTGGCCATGACGGGGATGCTGACGGCCGCCTGGATCTCCTTGACCTTCAGGGGGTCGGCCATGCGCGCTACCCCGCCGTCGCGACGGATGTCGGCCGGCACGCGCTCGAGCGCCATGACGGCGCAAGCCCCCGCCTCTTCGGCGATCCGCGCCTGCTCGGCGTTGGTGACGTCCATGATCACGCCACCCTTGAGCATGTCGGCGAGACCGCTCTTCACCCGCATCGTCCCGATGTCACTCACGGGATACCTCCGTCGTTATTGCTCTCGAAGTCGATTCTACCGTAGGGCCGAACCGGCTTCCAACGGTCGCTCGTGTACAAATTACCCGCAAACCGCGGCAAAGCGGCACTGCGGCCCGCGATGCCGGGAACAACGCACTCAGCCGTGGCGCCCGGGCGACCCCCAGCCGCCGCGGCGGCGAAGGCCGGCCGCGCTAGCTCTTCTGGGCCTCTTCGCGGGCCTTGCGCGCCTCGTCGATGACCTTCTGCGCCATGTGCGCCGGCACCTCTTCGTAGCGCAGGAACTCCATGTGGTAGTCGCCGCGCCCGCCCGTCATGGACGTGAGATCGGGCGCGTAGCTCACCATCTCGGCGAGCGGCACCTCGACCGCGATCACGCTGTTGTGGCCGCGCGGCGTCGTGCCCAGCACGCGGCCGCGCCGCGAGTTCATGTCGCCGATGATGTCGCCCACGTTCTCTTCGGGCACCGTGACCTCGACGCTCATGATGGGCTCGAGCAGCACCGGCTGGGCCTTCTCGACGGCGGCCTTGAAGCCGATCGAGCCGGCGATCTGGAAGGCCATGTCGGAAGAGTCGACGGGGTGGTACTTGCCGTCGTAGAGGGTGACCTGCACGCCGACCATGGGGTAGCCGGCGAGGAAGCCGTCGCCCATGGCCGCCCGCACGCCCTTCTCGACGGCAGGGATGAAGTTGCGGGGGATGGCGCCGCCCACGATCTTGTCGACGAAGGCGAAGTCGTCGTCGCCCGACAGCGGAGCGACCTCCATCCAGGTGTCGGCGAACTGGCCACGGCCGCCCGTCTGCTTCTTGTGCTTGCCCTGCGCCTTGGCCGAGCCGCGGATGGTCTCGCGGTACGGCACGCGCGGCGGCTTGAGCTCGACGTCGACGTTGAAGCGCCGGCGCATGCGTTCGACGGTGACCTCGACGTGGACCTGGCTCATGCCCGAGACGATCATCTCGCCGGTCTGCGCGTCGCGCTGCACGTGCATCATGGGGTCTTCTTCGGCGAGGCGCCGCAGCGCCGAGATGACCTTGTCTTCGTCGCCCTTGGCCTTGGCCTTGACGGCGAAGGACATGAGCGGCGCCGGGTACTCGATGGGCGCGAAGGCGGCCGCGCCGTCGGCGGAGAGCGTGTCGCCGGTCACGACGTCTTTGAGCTTGGCGACGGCGCCGATGTCGCCGGCGACGAGCTTGTCGGTGGCCTTCGTCTCTTTGCCCTGCTGCTTGAGCAGCGCGCCGAGGCGCTCCTTGTGGCCGTCGCGGGCGACGGCGAGGTTGCTGTCGGCGGCGACGGTGCCCTGGAAGACGCGGAAGATGTTGATGCGCCCGCTGAAGGGGTCGGCGACCGTCTTGAAGACGAAGGCAGCCGCCGGCTTGTCGGGATCGGAGGCGAACTCGACCTCGGTGCCGTCGGCGGCGAGCGCGGTGACCGGGCGAGCCGCCGCGGGCGAGGGCGCCCGGCCGAGCAGCTCGAGCAGCAGCTCGACGCCGAGCAGACGCGTGGCCGAGCCCACGGCCACCGGGAAGATGCGGGCGTCGCGCACGGCCTCGGCGAAGCCCTGCTGCAGCTCGGCCTCGGTGATCTCCTCTTCCATCAGGAACTTCTCGGTGAGCTCGTCGCTGGATTCGGCGACGACCTCGGTGAGCGCGTCGCGCAGTTCCCTGGCGCGGTCGGCGAGGTCGGCCGGCACCTCGGACACGACGACCTTCTGGCCGTCGAGCGTGTAGGCCTTCATGCTGAGGAGGTCGACCACACCCGAGAACTCGTGCTCGGCGCCGATCGGCAGCTGCACCGCGACGACCTCGTGCCCGAACGACTCGCGCAGGCCCGCGAGACAGCGGTCGAAGTCGGCGCGCTCGCGGTCGAGCATGTTGCAGAACAGCACGCGCGCGCGGCCGGCGTGGGCGGCGCGGTCCCAGAGGCGCTCGGTCTGGACCTCGACGCCCATGACCGTGTTGACCACGACGAGCGCGGTCTCGACGACGCGCAGCGCACCGATGGTATCGGCCTGGAAGCTGGGGTCGCCGGGGGTGTCGATGAAGTTGAACGTGAGGCCGTCGTGCTCGACGTGCGCGAGCGACGAAGCCAGGCTGAGCTGGCGGCGCTTCTCGTCGTCGTCCCAGTCACCCACCGTGCCGCCGTCTTCGATCTTGCCCAGGCGATTGATCGCACCGGCGCGAAACAGGAGCGCCTCGAGGAGGGACGTCTTGCCGGTGCCGCGGTGGCCGACGAGGGCGACGTTCCTGATCTTGCCCGGCTCGTTCATGCTGGTCTCCTCGGGTCGTCTGCGTGCGGACCCGGTCGCACAACGCAAACGCGCGCGACGGACGGGGTCGCGCGCGGCGATGTGCGGGCCTGATGGCAGCCGGCCGAGCCGCCGTGGGCGGCGTACCTCCGCGTCGATCGGCTGTGCTTCATGGTCCGTACGTCCTTGGCTTTACGTGACGTCACGAGCCCGCGACCGACAGGCGCCCGGACCCGCTGCTCGCCGTCGCTTGAGGGGCGGAGTGGAGAAGCGGTCGGACGCCGGCCTCGGGGGCTTGTGCTTGGCAACCGGTGGAGTCTAGCACAAGCTCACGCCGTTGGCGCAGGTGGCCGCGGGGCGTATGACGTGACGCCCGTAGCGGGCGCGCAGGGTGTCGACGGCTTCGTCTAGGGCGAGGTCTTTCCAGCCGTCGTCGAAGGTGAGCTGGTAGGCGCCGCTCACCAGGCCGCTCACGGTGATGCCCAGCAGGCGGATGCGGCGCGGACCGAGCTCGACGGCATCGAGCAGGCCGGCGGCGGCGGCATACACGGTACGCGTGCTCGTGGTGGCGCGTGTCAGCGTGAGATGGCGCTCGAAGGTGTGGAAGCTGCCGTCGCGGACCTTGAGCGCCACCGTGCGCGCCGCGTAGTGGTGGCCGCGCAGCCGGGTCATGAGCTCGTCGGCGAGCGCGAGCAGGGCGGCGCGCAGGGCGAGCGGCTCGGCGGTGTCGACCGCGAACGTGGTCTCGTGGCCCATGGACGAAGGCGCCGCCACGGCCGGCCGCACGGGCGACGCCGAGCGGCCGAACGCGAGCTGCTTGAGCGGCCGCGCGGAGCGGCCGAACGCGGCCGCGAGGAACGGCAGGGGGACGTCTTGCAGCATGCCGACGGTCGTCAGGCCGAGGGCGTGCAGGCGTTCTTCGGTGACCGGACCGACGCCGTACAGCTCGCCGACCGGCAGCGCCCGCAGCCGGCCGTGGACGTCGGCCTCTGTGAGCACGCCGATGCCGGCCGGCTTGTTGAGGTTGGCGGCCAGCTTGGCGAGCAGCTTGTTGGGAGCCAGGCCGAGCGTGCAGGTGATGCCCTGCTCGTCGTAGACGAGCTCCTGGATGCGGCCGGCGATGGCCCGCGGCGGGCCGAAGAGACGGCGGCTGCCGGCGACGTCGAGCACGGCTTCGTCGATCGACACCGGTTCGACCAGGTCGGTGAAGCGCCCGAAGAGCTCGAGCAGCTTGCGGTGCACCGCCGAGTAGGCGGACATGTCGACCGGCAGGAAGACCGCCTGCGGGCACAGGCGCCGGGCCTGGGCGACCGGCATGGCCGTGCGCACGCCGCACGCGCGCGCCTCGTAGGACGACGTGGACACGACGCTGCGCCGCTCGGCGCGCCCGCCGACCACGACCGGACGGCCGCGCAACTCGGGACGGCGCGCCTGCTCGACCGACGCGAAGAAGGCGTCCATGTCGATGTGGATGATGGCGGGCGACGATACGAACATATGTTCGCAGTATACCCCGCCCCGGTGACGTCTGACCGTCGCACGGGGGTGACGATTCGACGACGCAGACGAGGGAGGCGGGCATCTGCCCGCCTCCCTCGTCTGCGTCGTCGTCACCGCCGCCGTTTCCGGCGGCGAGAAGCCGCTACCTCACGCGATGGCCGAAGTCGACCGTGAACATCGAGACGCCGGACATGCCGCAGAACGTGCCCTTGGCCGCCCCCACGCCGACGTCGCGGAAGCTGCGCGTCAGGATGACGCTACGGTGTCCCGGGCTCTCCATCCAGGCGCGAAAGACACTGCGCGCCGCCCTCGAGCTCGAACTGTAGCCGATGATCTCGCCCACGCACCACGATGAGCAGCCCGAGGGCGAATAGCCGAACGCGCGCAGGCGCGACGAGAACGCGGCGCCGCTGGCCGAGTTGTGCGAGAAGTAGTCGCGCGCGACCATGTCGCGGGAGTGCGAACGCGCCGCCTTCTCGAGCGCGCCGCGGACGCGCAACGAATGCAGGCCGCGCGAGGTGCGCGCGTGGTTGACGAGCGCCAGGACTGATTTCTCGGACGAGGTGAGGCGGACGGTGGCTCCGGCAGTCTGGAGCGCTCCGGTGGTTTCGACCGCTGCCGCTACGAGCATACAAAGGCAAACCAGGATGAGCGTCTTCATGGTCACTCCCTCCAGTCGTCGGTCAGGGCGACGGTGACCAGTTCGTCGGGCGGCCTGCAAATCCCCCTTAGGGGACGGCCGCCCTCTCGTTCAACCAGCCCGCGACGCTGCGCTTGCGTCCGTCTCGCCGGTGTCGACGGGCACCCGCGGGACGTCACGCCACAGTGCTTCGAGTCGGTAGAAGTCGCGCGCCGCCGGCGTGAAGACGTGCACGACCAGGTCGAGGTAGTCGAGGAGGATCCATTCGGCTTCGCGCTCCCCCTCGGAGCGGGCGGCGCGCACGCCGACGGCGCGCAGGCCCTCGCTCACGGCAGCCGCGATCGCCTTTGTCTGGCGCGTGCTGCCGCCGCTGCAGATGACGAAGTAGTCGGTGTAGCCCACGGCGTCGCCCATGTCGAGGACCACGGGATCGAGGGCTTTCTTGGCGGCGGCGAGCTGCACGGCCCGGTGCACCAGGCCCAGCGCTCGCTCGTTCTGCTCGCTCGCGGCTACTGCAGATCCTTTGCCTTGAGGTCTTTTCCGACGATGACGACCACCGTCGTATCGGGCAGCCCGTTGCCGGTCAGGACAACGCCGTGGCCGAGTATACCACGCACCTGGTTGGCAACCCCGAAGGCCTTGGCCCCGGCCAGGATCTGGGTGACGGCGTAGTCGAACGAGGCGGCGTTGCGCACGGCCGGGAGGTTGACGTTCAGGCCGGTCAGGCGCTCGTCGACCAGGGCGCCGATGCCGATCGCACCCGAGCCGTTCTCGACTGCGACGGTGTAGGGGGCTTCGAAGTCGCGGGCGTTGCGCGTGATCTGGGCCGTGATCGCGACGGGGTCGGGCCGCCAGGCGAACTGGCCGTAGGAGACCTGCCCGTTCGAGGGCACCCGGGCCACCGTCACGCGACCCGAGACCAGGGTGGTGAGGAGGTCGCGGGCGTCGCCCGAGGTGAGCGTCTTCTGATCCTTGACGATCTGCGCGATCGCCGTCGCCCGCTGCTGGGCCGGCACGAGCGCCGCGGAGCTGAGAGCGGCGGTGAGGAAGGCGACCTGGGCGTTGGCCTGGTCGGTGTTGCCCTTGCCGTCGGCGCTCAGCATCGTGGCGAGCTTGCCGGCCGGCAGCGAGAAGCGGCCGCTGAACAGACGGATGACGCCCCCGGTCTGCAGGCTGAAGGCGCTCGTGGCGGTGACCCAGAGATCGTGGCCGCCGGAGAGGCGCGCGAGGTCGCCGTAGGTGAGGTCGAGCCGGTAGCTCAGATGGGCGTGGAAGAGGCGCTCCAGATAGGGCTTGAGCCCGTTCTCGGCCGCGATGTCGCCGGCCATGACGTACTCGCCCTTCGCGTCGGTCAGGAGCAGGTCGGAGGGCAGCGTGTAGAGGGTCGTCTGATCGATCTGGGCGTTGTGGACCAGCACGGCCGCCGTCGGTCTGGTGCCGGCCTGCCCGCCTATCGTCACGAGCGCCAGGTAGCTCGCCTTGTTCGGCGGCACGTGGTGCTGGCGCAGGGCGTGCGCCAGATGCACCGCGCCGAACACGGCGCCGAAGGCCACGACCGCGGCCAGGGCGTAGAGGACGAGGTTCTGGTAGGCGCCCCAGCGCCGGCTGCGGCGAGCCGCGAGGCGGCGCGCACGATAGCCTTTACTCTTGCCGGCCACGCCGCTCCTCGAGGTAGGCCAGCATGAGCGGATGCGGCCTGCGGCCGCGGACGCGCAGCCGTTCGAGGTCGCGCTCCACCAGAGCGAGGGCCGCGTCGTCGAGCGACTCGGTCGCCAGGCGGCGCATCTCGTCGACGCCGTTCCAGGTGCGCCCCGGCTCAGTCGCGTCGGCCACGAACAGACAGGTGTCGAGCACGCTCATGCCCGGCCCGGCCAGGGTGTGCCGGCCGATGGCCTCGGCGATCGCCGGCGCAAAGCCGGCCTCGGCGACCTGGGCGGCCGCCACGCGCGCGTGCAGGAGCTGCACGGCGTACTCCTCCTCGATCGGATCGACCTCGAGTCCGTGCTTTCGCGCCTGAGCGAGCACTTCCTCCCGCGTGAGCTCGCGGCAGAGGTCGTGCAGCAGACCGGCGACGGCGGCGTCGTCGGGAGACGCACCCCAGCGCCGGGCCAGCAGCTCGGCCTGCAGGGCGGTGCCCCGGCAGTGCGCCTCGAGTCGGTCCGACAGGCCACGTTCCATGATCATTCGTTCGGCACGTTGGCGCTCACTCATGAGGGCTGATGTGGGCCGATAGAGGCCATGTTCGGCGATGAACCGCTCGATCGCGGGCGGCACGAGGTAGCGGATGGGCCGGCCGGCGCTCACGCGGCAGCGGATCATGCTCGAGGAGATACCGAGGGCCGCGCTCGAAAGCACGACCACGCGGCCTTCTCCCCAGCGTGCGGCCGCCCGCTCGATGGCCCGGGGATCGTCGCCCGGTCGCGGCGCCACGGCCAGACGGGCAAGCTCGACGATGGTCTCCGGCTCGTGCCAGGCGCCGAACTGCAGCAGGGTGTCGGAGCCACCAATGAAGACGAGCGGCCGGCCTTGGTGGCGCCGGGTGAGCTCGGCCAGGGTGTCGCTCGTGAACCGCAGTCCGAGCTCGATCTCGGCCTCGGAGACGGCGAAGCGTTCGTCGCCCTCGACCGCGAGGCGGGTCATCTCCAGCCGCACGGCGGCCGGCACGTCGTCGGCGATGTCCTTGTGGGGCGGGGCCGCCGCCGGCACGAAGAGCACCCGCTCGAGGCCGAGCTGCGCGCAGGCGTCGGAGGCGATCGCGAGGTGCGCGACGTGAGGCGGGTTGAAGCTGCCGCCGAGCACCCCGATGGCCTGCCGGTCCGGCACGCGGCGACCCCGTGTCAGGCGCGCACCTGCCCGTCGCCCCAGGCGACGTACTTCAGGCAGGTGAGCTCGCGGAGTGAGATCGGACCGCGCACGTGCAGCTTCTGCGTGGAGATGCCCATCTCCGCGCCGAGACCGAACTGGCCGCCGTCGGTGAACCGCGTCGAAGCGTTCACGTACACGGCGGCAGCGTCGACCTCGCGGGTGAAGCGCCGGGCGGCGTCGAGATCGGCCGTGACGATCGCTTCGGAGTGGCCGCTGCCGTAGGTGGCGATGTGATCGATGGCCTCGTCGAGCGACTCGACCACCCGCAGCGCCATCTTCAGGTCGAGGAACTCGGTCTCGTAGTGGGTGCGATTGGCGCGCTTGAGCGGCGGTCCCGGCACGATCTCGCTCGTGGCGCGATCGACCACGAGCTCGACGCCACGGCGCGACAGTTCGCCGACCACAGCCGGCAGGAACGCATCGGCCACCGCGCGGTGCACGAGCAGCGTCTCGGCCGCGTTGCAGACGCCCGGCCGCTGGCACTTGGCGTTCACCGTGATGGCGAGCGCCATGTCGAGGTCGGCGGCGGCGTCGACGTAGACGTGGCAGTTGCCGCCGGCGGCGGCGATCACCGGCACCCGGCTGTGCTCGGTGAGCAGCTCCTTGAGCTCGTCGCCACCGCGCGGGATGACCACGTCGATCAGACCCTTCAGGGCGACCAGCTCGAGCAGCGCCTCGCGCGGGCCGGCGATGAAGGTGACTACGTCGGCCGGCAGGCCGGCCTCGAGGATCGCGCCCTGCACGACCTCGGCCAGCATGCGGTTGGAGTGCTTGGCGGCGCTGCCGCCGCGCAGCACGACGGCGTTCCCCGACTTCAGGCAGAGAGCGGCGGCGTCGACCGTGACGTTGGGGCGCGCCTCGTAGACGACCGCCACCACGCCGAGCGGCACCCGCAGGCGGGTGAGCTCGAGTCCGTTGGGCAACCGCCGGCCGTCCTCGACCTCGCCCACCGGGTCGGGCAGGGCCGCGATGTCGCGCACGCTGCGGGCGATCTCGGCGAGACGATCCTCGTCTAAGTAGAGCCGGTCGACGAGCGCGGAGCTCAGCTTGCCCGCGCGCGCGATGGCCACGTCTTCGGCGTTCTCGGCGAGGATCTCGCCGGCGCGCCGGCGCAGGGCCTCGGCGATCAGCTCGAGAGCCGAGTCCTTGACGGCGCGCGGTTGCGCAGCGAGCGTGCGCGCCGCGGCCCGCGCCCTGCGGACCTGCTCCTCGATCGTCATCGCGCCTCCTCGTCGAGGAGTACCAGATGGTCGCGATGCACGACCTCCTCGTCTAAGTGCGGCACCAGCCGCCGGGCCTCGGCGCTGCGCAGGCCGGCGACACGCCGCAGGTCGCGGGCGCCGATGGCGGCGAGACCGCGGGCGATCTCGCCGTGTCCCGGGCCCACGACCGACACGGCGTCGCCTGCCGCGAAGCTGCCGTGGACGCCGGTGACGCCGACCGGCAGCAGGCTGCCACCGGCCTCGGCCAGGGCGCGAGCCGCACCGTCGTCGATCTCGAGCGTGCCGCGCACCGGTTTGGCGTAGCGCAGCCAGAGCTTGAAGGCCGAGCCGTCCTCGCGCCGGCCGGGCACAGAGGTGCCGACCGGCCGGCCGGCCACCGCGTCGGCGATCACCCCCGGCCGGGAGCCGCGAGCGATCACGGTGCGCACGCCGGCGCCGGCGGCCATGAGGGCGGCGGCCGTCTTGCCGCTCATGCCTCCGGCGCCCCGCTTGGCCGAGCGCCAGCTGACGCCGGCGAGGTCGTCGCCCGAGGTGAGCACGGCGATCGGCCGCGCCTCGGGGTCGCGCCGCGGGTCGGAGGTAAAGAGACCGTCGCGGTCGGTGAGCAGGAGGAGCAGGTCGGCGCGCAGCATGATCGCGACCTGGGCCGCGAGCACGTCGTTGTCGCCGAAACCGATCTCGTCGGTGATCGTCGTGTCGTTCTCGTTGACGATCGGCACGATGTGCCAGGCCAGCAGGCGGCGCAGCGTGGCCCGTGCGTTCACGTAGCTGCGCCGCTGGGCGAAGTCGGCGCTCGTGAGCAGGACCTGCGCGGCGGTGCGGCCGTGCCTGGCGCAGAGCCGTGCGTAGGCGGCGAACAGGCGACCCTGGCCCACGGCCGAGGCGGCCTGCAGCTCGGCCATGCGCTCGGGCCGCTCGCGCAGGCCCAGGGCGCTCTGCCCGCAGGCGATGGCGCCGCTCGAGACCACGACGACCCGATGCCCGGCCGAAGCGAGCTCGGCCACCTCGGCCAGACGCGCGCCCAGCACGGCCTGGCGCAGGCGGCCGCGCCGGTCGGCGACGGTCGTCGAGCCGAGTTTCACGACGATGGTCTTCATGGCCGTATTCTAGCCCCTGGCCCTAGGCCAGCTCGAACTCGGCGGCACCGATCACGACGGTGTCGCCGTCGGCTCCGCCGGCCCGGCGCACCGCGTCGGACACGTGGGCGCGTTCCATCACGTCCTGCAGGTAGCGCACCGCCTCCTCGTTACCGAGCTCGGCTTTGGCCACGAGGCGCTCGAGCGCGCGACCCTCGATGCGCCAGGCGTGTCCCTCGCGGCGCACGGTGTAGTCGCCGAGGCGGTCCTCGCGCGGCTGCAGCACGACCGGTTCGGGCTCCGCCGGTGCCGCGGGCTGAGTGGCCGCACGCTCCACAGCACGGTCGAGCTCGCGCAAAAGGTCGTCGAGCCCGCTGCGGGTCTCGGCCGACACGACCACCACCCCGCCCCCCATCGCGGCGGCGGCCGGCCGCAGAGCGGCGACGACGTCGTCGAGCTCCGCGCCGGTGACGAGGTCGGCCTTGTTGACGGCGATCAGGCCGGGGTGCGCGGCGAGCTCGGCGCTGAAGGCGCCG
>DATIYD010000081.1:0-2032 GCA_035517975.1 Thermoleophilia bacterium
GCCCGGATCGCGGCGTTGAAGGTGGCGGCGAGGTTCGCGCCGGAGGCCGTGAGGATCACGAGCGAGACCGCCCCGATGCCGATCCCGACGGCGGCTGGATGGGTGCGCCGCCAGCGCAGCGAGACGAGCGTCGCGATCCCGACCACGACGTCCGCGACGCGCAGCCAGGGCGGGTGCATCTGCCAAGTGTTCGCGAGGGTGGCGGCGCTGATCGCGAACGCAACCAGGTAGATCGTCGCGTCGGCGACGCGGTCGCGGCGGCCACGCTCCGCGTCGGAGGCGTCGACCGCGACGCCGGGCAGCGCGGACCGAAACCAGCCGGACAGGCCATCGGTGAAGCGTGCTGTCGCCTGGCGTGCCATCGCTCGAGGGTCAAGGCTAGGCGATCGCCACGGCCGCGACCCCCTACCAAAGTAGCTGTCTGCCCCCGCCCCAGGGCTCAGGACCGATAGCCCACAGACCGTGGTTGGGGCGCTGGCCGGCCGCGAGGCTTCCGCCATGATCACTTCTCAAGGCCTCACCAAGCAGCTCGGCGGGCGGAACGTCGTCTCGAACGTCACATTCCGCTGCGAGCCGGGCACCGTCACGGGCTTTCTCGGCCCCAACGGCGCCGGCAAGACCACCACGATGCGGATGCTCGTCGGCTTCTCCGAGCCCGACAGCGGCCACGCCGAGATCCTCGGCGGGCGCTACCGCGACCTGCCGAACCCGGGCCGACGCGTCGGCATCCTGCTCGACGCATCCGCCCAGCACGCCGGGCGCCGCGGCCGCGAGGCGCTCGCCGTCTCGGCGCACACCATGGGCGTGCCGCCGCAGCGCGTCGATGCGCTGCTGGAGCTCGTCGGCCTCGACGAGACGGCGGCCCGGCGGCGTGTCGGCAAGTACTCGCTCGGCATGCGCCAGCGCCTGGGCCTCGCCCACGCACTGCTCGGCGACCCCGAGGTCCTGATCCTCGACGAGCCCGCCAACGGCCTCGATCCCGAAGGCATGCGCTGGATGCGGGGCCTGCTGCGCGACTTCGCCGACCGCGGCGGCACCGTGCTGCTCTCCTCGCACCTGCTCGCCGAGGTCGAGGCCGTCGCCGACCGGATGATGATCATCGGCGGCGGACAGATCCAGGCGCAGGGCACCCGCGCCGAGCTGCTGACCGAGTCCACGACCATCGTCGAGGCGGACGACCTGGCCGCCCTCGATGCCGCGCTTCACCGCGCCGGCCTGGCGACCCACCCGGCCGACGGCGATCGGCGGCTGGTCGAGGCCGAGCCCGAGGTCGTCGCCCGCGCGGCGATGGCCGACGGCGTCGTCCTGCGCCGGCTCGCCCCAGCCGAGGGCGCCGGCCTCGAGCGTCTCTTCTTCAAGCTGACCACGCCGGGCGCAAGCACTCCGTCAACGCAGACCGATTCGATCCATCCCGAGCTGGCAGGAGCAACCGCATGAGCACCACCACCCTCGCCGCACCGATCCGCGTGAACGCCGCCGGCGTCCACGCGCGCCCCGGCCTCGGCCGCCTCGTCGCCGTCGAGCTGCGCAAGATGGTCGACACCCGGGCCGGCTTCTGGCTGCAGGTCGCCATGGTGGCGCTCACCGTGGTCGTCGTGGTCGTCCGCCTGCTCGTCGGCGATGCGGCGCGCCACACGTTCCAGTCCGTCCTCGACGTCGGGCTGCAGCCATCGGCCGTCCTGCTGCCGGTCCTCGGCATCCTGCTCGTCACCTCCGAGTGGTCCCAGCGCACCGGGCTGATCACGTTCGCGCTCCTCCCGGTGCGCTCGCGCGTCCTCGACGCCAAGCTCCTCGCGAGCCTCCTGCTCGCCGTCGCGATGCTGGCGATCTCCGTCGCCGTCGTCGCCGCCGGAGTGTTCGTCTCGTCGCCCGGCGTCGAAGGGACCTGGTCCGACGCCGTGCCGCTGATCGGCCAGTCGGCCGTCAACCTGACGGCCGGGATGGTCGTTGGCGTCGCGCTCGGCGCGATCCTGCTCGCCTCCGCGCCCGCCATCGTCCTCCTCTTCGCGCTGCCGGTGTCGTGGATGGCGGT
>DATIYD010000082.1:0-23057 GCA_035517975.1 Thermoleophilia bacterium
GGCGACGGCGGCGATCATCGCCGCCGTCGCCGCCCACCTGCTGGCCGCGCCGGTCGGCGAGCTGCTGCGCACCGGCGACGCCGCCCAGACCAGACGCTCGTTCTTCGCGCCGGCGCTCGCGTTCGCGCTGGCCGCCCGCAACGCCGACTACCGCTGCCACGTGGTCGCCCTGCGTCTGCACTGGGAGGCCTTCTACTTCCCGCAGGCCGGCCTGGCGATCACCCGCGGCTGGTTTCGCCAGGACGACTGGCAGCACAACGCCGTGCTGTACCGCTCACCGACGCCGGCGCAGTATGTCGCCTGGCTGCGCGACCTGGGCGTGCGCGACGTCTTCGTGCCGCGCGCGGCGCTCGACGCGAGCAGCACGGCCGAACCGGGACTGATCGCCCGCTCGGGCGCGTTCGTCCGGGTCTACGCGGCCGGCGCCTGGACGGTGTACCGCCTCCGCGACCCGTCGCCGCTCGTGGTGGCGGCCGGCGCCGGCGCCGGCACGGCGCCTACGCCGGCCGCCGTGGGCGCCGCCGTCACGGCGACCGGCCACGACGCGCTCACGGTCACGGTCGCCCGGCCGGGCCGCTACGTCGTGAAGGTCACCTGGACGCCCTACGCCCGTCTCGAGACGGCGTCGGCTCGCGCCTCTGGGGGGACGGCAGCGGCCGCTGGAGCGGCGCCTTCGGGCCGGCTTGCGCCGGCCCCGGGCGGCTGGACCCTGCTGCGCGCCGACCGGCCGGGACGCTACGTGCTGCGCGTGCGGGTCGGTCTCGGCGCGGCGCTTTCGCACCTCTTCTGAGTAGCCCGCGGCCGCGCGTACGGTCGTACGGTCAGGCCACCCAGCTGAACATCGCGAACTTGGCCGTGAGCACGACGCAGAAGAGGATCATCAGGCCGGCGTAGATGAGATGCGTCCGGGGACGCCGCTCTGTCGAGATCGCGATGCTCATGAAGATCGGGAACGCGGCCAGCAGGAAGCGCGGCATCGACATGAGCGGCATCGAGGTCGCGGGGAACAGCAGGGGGTACCCGATGGTGACGACGGCGTAGGCCGAGAGGGCGACCGGCAGGCGCCGCAGGCCGTAGAAGATGGCGAGACAGGCGACGACGAACGACGCCAGATTGACGAGGTTGGCGACGGCGAGCGGCATGGCGGCGCCCGGCTGCGAGGCCGGCCAGTAGAGGCGGCTCGTCTGGGCCGAGATGAGCTGGCGGGCGCCCTCGTAGGCGGCCTCGACCGACTTCCACAGGGCGAAGGTGGGCACGGCCAGGTAGCGCCGCCACTGGTCCTGCACCTGGGCGAACAGCAGGGGTTTGCCGAAGCCGAGGCTGAGGTAGGCCATCCAGACCATGAGGCCTTCGGGGATCATGAGCAGCGACGCCGCCGAGGCGTCGGTGCGCCGCAGCTTCCAGCCGCGCTGCTCGTAGTAGCAGATGACCATCGGCACGATCAGCAGAAAGCCGGCGCTGCGCGTGAGAGCGGCCAGCAGGCCGGCCAGGCCGGCGACCTTCCAGCGTCCCTCGGTCGACCACAGGATGCAGGCGAGCGAGAGCATGAGGAACATCGACTCGCTGTAGACCGCCTGCCAGTAGAAGGCCGTCGGGAAGATCGAGATGTAGAGGCAGGTGCGATAGGCCACCACCGGGCTGTAGCGGGCTTCGACCAGGCGATACAGGAAGTACATGGCGGCGAAGTAGCAGGCCAGCGACACGACGATGCCGGCGATCACCAGGTTGTTGTCGAAGAGGATCCCGACCCAGCGCACCATCAGCGGATAGAGCGGGAAGAAGGCGACGGTGCCGTCGTTGCCGGCGTAGCCGTCGGCGGCGATCTTGATGAACCAGACGCCGTCCCAGACCGCCCACGGGTTGAAGAGGTGTGCGAGAGAGCCGTGGAAGGGTTCGGCCAGGCGGGGCAGGCGCTGCGCCCAGGGCGCCGCCTTGACGCCGATCAGGTCGGTGGCGAGGAAGGCCGTGAGGCCGATGAGCAGCCGCGAGACGACGGCCATGACCATGGTGCGCCGCAGCATGCTGGCCGCGGGGGCCGTCGCGGCGTCGCTCGCCGGGCCGACGGCGGCGATCTCCGGCGCGGGCGCCGGCTCGAGGTCGGTGTGCGGGGACGGGTCCGTGCGAGCTCCCGTAGGGCGTGGTTACAGATCGGACAGCCTGGTCCGACCCCTTTCGGAGTCTACGACTTCTGGCGCCGCTCAGGCTGGCGTGACTTCGTCGCGCGCCTAGTCCGGCCTCCTAGTCTACGACTTCTGGGGCCGCTCAGGCTGGCGTGACTTCGTCGCGCGCCTACTATCTCACGTGGGCGGCGCCGGCGCGGCGCCGCCCGCCGTGAGTCCCGCGGCCTTGAGGCGTTCGTCGAGGGCGAAGCGCAGGCCGGCCGCGGCACGGTCGGCGTCGTGCTTGGATTCCTGCCAGATGGCGAGGCGCAGGTGGACGGCGTCGGCCGAGAGCTCGGTCACGACCAGGGCCGGCTGGCGCTCGGGGGAGCTGCCCCGGCTGAATCCGGCGGCCACCTCGAGCGCCTCGCGACGCACGTCGGCGAGCGCCGCCGACGCCGGCACGACGAACTCCACCACGGCGCCGCTCGCCTCGTCGGCCAGCGTGAAGTTGCGCACGACCTTGCTGGCCAGCTGCTCGTTGGGAATGACGATGCGGCTGTTGTCGTCGGCGCGGATGTACGAGTAGGTGAGTCGCACCTCTTCGACCGTGCCCTCCCACTCGTCGATCGCCACGTAATCGCCGATGCGCACCGGCTGGGCCAGCGCGACGATGACGCCCGACACGACGTTCGCCAGCACCGACCGCGCCGCGAAGCCGACGACGAGCGCCGTGATCCCGGCCGAGGCGAGCAGGCCGCGAGCGAGGGTGCGCACCTCGGGCAGCCTCGTCAGCGCCCACATGACCCCCACGAAGATGATCGCCGCGACGACCAGGCGTCGCGCCATGCGCAGACGCGTCTCGTCGGCGGCGGGCAGCTTGCGCGAGATCGCCCGCGTGACGCCCCCGCCGTGGTCCTGCAACACGCGGTCGACGACACCCGCCACGACGAAGGTCAGCACCAGGTACACGGCGGCCGTGATGATCTCACTCGTGGTGGCGCTGGCGGCGATCGGGATCACGGCCGCGGCCGCCTCAGGAGGTCGCGCCCGGCGTGGGGGTGGCCCCGGGCGAAGCCTCGTCGCCCGGCGTGGTCGTCGGCTCGACGCCGCCGAGCCCGGGCAGGTCGCGGCGCACGTCGTAGAGCGTGCGCCCGCTGCGGTAGTCGAGCAGCGCCACGACCGTGTTCGCGCCCTTCACCCTGTCGACGTGGCCGGTGACCTGCCAGACGAACCGGTAGGGCGGCGTGATGGTCGTCGTCACGGTGCGCCGCCCGAGCTTGTGGGTGAAGGTGTACGGCTTGCCCTCGGGCAGGAACAGCAGCCGGACCTCGCGGGGATCGATCGCGGAGCCGCTGAAACGCGCGTCGGCGCTGCGCAGGGCGATCCCCGAGGTCTTCAGGCGCGAGTCGCCCGGCACGGTCAGGGCCGTGACGATGAACGACCAGCTCCGCCACGGGTGCGTGAGAAAGCCGGTGCGCTGGGTGGAGGCGGTGTAGCGGAACGCCACGAGCGAGGGCAGGTAGAAGGCCAGCACCACGACGACCGCGATCAGGATGATCCAGAAGCGCTTGTTGCGGTTCCGAAACAGGGGCGCGCGTTCGATCTTCGGCGTGTCGGTCTGCACGGAGGACAACACTATCAGAGGCTGGCTGCGCCCGCCGGATCCGGCCTAGCCTCCGAGCGACCGCTCGAACAGGTCGGGGTAGATCGAGGTCGCGGTGAAGATCTCGCGGGCCGAAGCCTGCATCCGGGCGTAGTACTCGTCGTCGCGCAGCGGGTTCAGGTGCATGATGATGAGCTCGCCCACGCCCGCCTGCGCGGCCAGGCCGGCGGCCTGGCGCGCCGAGCTGTGCGCGCGGTAGGTGGCGCGCACCATCTCCTCGCTTGCCGGATCGCCCTCTTCGACGCCGTCGATCCAGGCCTCGTGCAGGAGCACCTCGGCGCCGCGGGCGAACTCGGCCGTGGCCGGGTCGGCCGAGGTGTCGGTGGCCAGCACGAACCGGTCATCGAGCCGGTAGGCCACGCTGGTGTCGGGGTGACACTGGGCGCGCAGCCGCAGCTCGTGCCCGGCGACCTCGTTCACGCCCGCGTGGAGCGTCGCCAGCATCACGTTCGTCTGCTCGCGCCAGTCGGTCGGATGGTAGGGCTTGCGCAGGAGCTCGGGCAGGGCGCGCTGGGGGTCGACGCCGTTCAGGGCCGCGTCGGGCACGTGCACCATGAGGGTGCGGCCGGCGAACACGGCGGACAGGTAGGCGAGGCCGCAGGTGTGGTCGAGGTGGTAGTGCGTGAGGAACAGGTGGATCTCGCGCGCCTGGGCGAGCAGCGCGGACGCCGGCGGGCGCAACAGCCGGGAGAGCCCGGTGCCGGCGTCGAAGACGAAGAGCAGCGCGCCGTCGTCGACGGCCATGCACGTGGTCTCGCGCGCCGGCGTGGGGATCCAGCCCTGCGTGCCGAGCAGGGTCAGCCGCACGCCGCGCCGCCCTCGCCTTGCTGCCGCGGCCCGTTCATGGGTTATATGCTACCCGGTACCGGCACTCCTCGGAGAGTGGGCGTTCATGCAAGCGGTCCTTGAGGCAGCCGCCCAGGCAGTCGCGCTCGACACGCCATACGATGCCGTCTTCGCTCCCCTGGTCGGCGACCTGATCGATGCTCTCGCGACCGACGACCCCGCCACGTTCCTCACCGCGGTCGAGGGCCGCGCGCGTGTGCTGGCCGCGGCCCGCGAGGTGCGTCTGGGCGACGTGTTCGCCGCCCTGCAGCTCGGCCTCGGCGCCTTTCGCGAGGCGCTGTCCGGCGACTCCGCCGACGAGGCCCTCGCCGTGCAGCGCCTCGACGGTCTCGAGGGCGTCGCCCTGCTGCGCGCCGGGGTCGGGTACGCCGAGGGCCTCGAGGACGCCGTCGACCACCTGAACCGGGTGGTCGCCGAGCTTGCCCCGACCGACCCGGAGACCGGCCTGACCACCAGGAGCCACTTCGAAGGCCGCCTCTCTGTGGAGCTCGAGCGCTGCCGGCGCACCGAGGTTGGCCTCGGGGCGCTGATCGTCGCCGTCGTGGGCGGCGACGAGGCTCGCCGCCGCGCCGCCGAGGACCTGACCGCGCTGGCCGCCAGGGCCGGCCGCCTGCTGGCGGCCGGCGTGCGGCGCTACGACGTGGTCGGCCGCCTGAGCGAGAGCGAGTTCGTGGCGGTGCTGCCCGACGTCAGCCGGCGCGGTGTGCAGGCGGCGCTCGAGCGACTGCGTCGCGGCCTCGCCGGTGAGTGCACGGCGCAGCACCGCAGCGCCTTTCGCTTCGTGGCGACCTATCTCGACGTCGCCGACCTCGGGGCCGACGACCTCATGACGCTGCTGCGCCAGGGTCTGGTCGGGGCCGGCGAGCAGGGCGAGGCGGTGGTCTGGGTCTAGGGCTCGGCGGGCGGCTCGACGGTGGCGTGCTCGAGCAGTCCGAGGGCCTTGCGCACGATCTGGCGCTCGTTCGGATATGTCATGCGATCGAGCGCCCGCTCGACGGAGAACCAGGCCGCCTCAGCGACCTCGTGATCGTGCTGGGCGGTGTCGCCGGCGACGAAGCGCACCAGGAAGAAGTGGACGACCTTGTGGACGCGGACGTGATCGTCGCGTGACGAGAACCAGTACTCGATGCTGTCGAGGTCGCCGTCGATCACGCCCTCGATGCCCGTCTCCTCGCGGATCTCGCGCAGGGCCGCCATCTGGTGTGTCTCGCCCGGCTCGACCCAGCCCTTGGGCAGCGTCCAGGCGCGCCGGCCCGCCGGCCTGATCAGGCACAGCTCGAGGGCCTCGCCCGGGCGCGCCACGACGCCTCCCGCCGACACCTGGTGCCTGATCTCCATGCGTTCCCCCTCGAGATCGGAAGCGAAGCGGACGCCGCCGCTTGCCTGCGGCTAGTATATCCTCGGGCGCTCGAAGGAGGTCGCGTCCTTCACGGCGGCGGAGGTGCTCGGTTGTTCGCGGCGATCGGCAGGTTCTCGTACCGGTTTCGCTGGTTGGTCATCGCGCTGTGGATCGTGGGCTTCGTCCTCGGCCTGGTCGCCGTGCCCCGGCTCCATCACGAGCTCAAGGGCGGCGGCTTCTCCAATGCCAACGCCCCCGCCCAGCGGGCTCTCGATCTCATGCAGCGCCGCCTGCATACCGGCCTGGCGAGCATCGCCATCGTCTTCACGAGCCCGTCGCTCGACGCGCGGAGTCCCCAGTTCCAGGCCGCCGAGGCGCAAGCGCTCGCCGGCGTCACGCCGGCCACCGTCCCCGGGCTGCAGAAGGTGCAGACCTACGGCTCGACCGGCGACGCCCGGCTGATCTCGAGCGACCACAAGGCGTCGCTGGCCACCCTGATCTTCGGCACTCAGGTCGAGCAGGCGCAGCAGCAGGTCGACCGGATCAAGTCGCGGCTGCGGCCCAGCGGTCTCACGGCCGCGATCACCGGCGACCCGGCCGTCTACCAGGCTCTGGAGACGGTCTCGGCCAGCGACCTGCGCCGAGCCGAGACCTACGCGCTGCCCTTCGCCCTCGTCGTCCTCGTACTCGTGTTCGGCAGCGTGGTCGCCGCCGCGCTGCCCGTCATCGGCGGCGGCCTGGCCGTGACCGTCACGCTGGGCGTGCTCTACCTGCTCGCGCAGCGCTTCAGCCTCTCGATCTTCACCATGAACGTCGCCTCGCTGCTCGGCCTCGCGGTCGGCATCGACTACTCGCTGTTCATCGTCGGGCGCTTCCGCGAGGAGCTCGCCCATGGGGCGAGCGTCGCGGCGGCCGTGGAATCGACGGTGGCCCACGCCGGGCGGGCGATCTTCTTCAGCGGCATCGCCGTGATGGTGGGGCTCTCGGGCCTGCTCATGTTCTCGTACATGTCGCTGCGTTCGATCGGCGTGGGCGGCGCCATCGTCGTCGCGTTCTCGGTGCTCTCGGCGCTGACCCTGCTGCCGGCGGTGCTCGGCCTGCTGGGCCGGCGCGTGGACTCGCTGCGCATCATGGGTCATCCGGGCGCCGAGAGCCGCTTCTGGCGCGCCTGGGCGAACTGGGTCATGGACCATCCCGTCGTCGTGCTGATCGGCACGATCGTCGTCATCGCCGTCTTTGCCGGGCCGATCCTGCGCATCAGGACGAACGTGCCCACCGCCACCTCCCTGCCGACGAGCCAGGAGGCGCGTCGCGGCTACGACATCGTGCAGGCACGCTTCGATCGCGGGGCGCTGAACCCGATCCAGGTGCTGATCACCTGGCAGGGGACCGGCGCCGCCGCCGAGGCGACTGCGCCGCGCAACCTGGCGGCGCTCTACGGGTACGGCCGGCAGCTGGCCGCGTTGCCCGGCGTCGAGAGCGTGACGAGCATCGTCAACCAGAGCGGCCTCACGTCCGCCGAGAAGGCGCTGGCCTTCTGGAGCAGCGCGCGATCGTCGGCGAGCTTGCCTCCCGGTGCGTCCGTGCCCTCCCCGGAGGCGCGCAACGCGGCCGCCAGCGCCCTTCTCGCCGCTACGACCGCGCCAGGCACCGTGCTGTTCCAGGTCGCGCCCAGGAGCGATCCGAGCGGCGGCGCGGCCCAGGCCCTCTCACAGACGATCAGGAACCTGCCGCCGCCGGCCGGCTATACGGCGCACGTGGCGGGTCTGTCGGCCGGCACGCGCGACTTCCTGTCGGCCCTCTACGGCCGCTTCCCCTGGGTGATCCTGTTCGTCGTGTGTGTGACCTACGTCGTGCTGCTCCTGCTGCTGCGTAGCGCCTGGCTGCCGCTGAAGGCGGTGCTCGTCAACTCACTGTCGATCATGGCGAGCTTCGGCGCCCTCGTGTTCGTCTTCCAGCAGGGGCACCTGTCGGGCGTGCTGAACTTCGTCCCAGAGGGCTACGTCGACGCGACCCTTCCGATCATCATGTTCTGCACCCTGTTCGGTGTCTCGATGGACTACGAAGTCTTCCTGCTCACCCGCATGCGCGAGGCCTGGCTGGAGACCGGCGACAACCGCCAGGCGGTCGGTTTTGGCCTGGAGCGCACGGGGCGCATCATCACGAGCGCGGCGCTGATCATCGTCATCGTGGCGGGCTCGTTCGCCACCACGAGCATCCTGATCACCAAGGCGATCGGCGTCGGCCTGGCGGTCGCCATCGCCCTCGACGCGACCATCATCCGCATCCTGCTGGTACCGGCCACCATGCGCCTCGTGGGCTCGATCAACTGGTGGCTGCCCTCATCCCTGGAGCGGATCCTGCCGAAAACGGGAGAAGGGTAGCGGCGCTGCCAGCGGCGCCGTGCGGGCACGAGGGAGGATGACGATCAGCCTTCAAGGCAGGGGCATGTTCGAGGCCCTGCGCGAGCGGGATTTCCGGCTGCTCTTCGTCGGGCAGAGCATCTCGCTGGTCGGCAGCTCGATCACCACCATCGCGCTGGCCTTCGCGGTGATCGACATCAGCTCGCCGCATCGCTACGCGCTCGACTACGGGGTGGTGATGGCGGCGGGCCTCGTGCCCCTGCTCGCGTTCCTGCTCGTCGGGGGTGTCTGGGGCGACCGGCTGCCGCGACAGTGGGTGATGCTCGTCTCCGACGTGGTGCGTTTCGCCTGTCAGGCCGTCATGGCCTGGCTGCTCGTCACCCACAGGGCGACCATCTGGGAGCTCGTCGTCCTGCAGTTCGCGCGCGGCACCGCCGAGGCGTTCTTCCGCCCCGCGCAGACGGGTCTCGTGCCGCAGACGGTGAGCGGCGAGCGGCTGCAGCAGGCAAACGCCCTGCGCGGCCTCTCCGACAGTCTCGGGGTCACGCTGGGCGCGGCCCTCGGCGGCGTGCTCGTGGCAGCCATCGGCTCGGGCTGGGCCATCGGCCTCGACAGCCTCTCGTACCTGGCGAGCGCGGGCTTTCTGTGGGGTCTGCGCGGCCTTCCGCCGGTCGTCGGCCGCGGCGAGGCGCTCGCGACCGCCGAAGCCGGCCTCACGGCCGGCGTCGGCGACGTCGGCCTTGCGCTCAGAGACGCCGCCGCCGAGCCGGCCGGCGGTTTCGTGCGCGACCTGCGCGACGGATGGACGGAGTTTCGCTCGCGCACCTGGCTGTGGGTCATGGTGGCCGAGGCGGCCGTGTTCCACCTGCTCATCATCGCGCCGCTCATGGTGCTGGGTCCGTCGGTCGCCGAGCACGGCCTCGGGGGCCCGGCCGCCTGGGGGGCGATCCTGGCCGCGTTCGGCGTCGGCCAGATCGCCGGCGGGGCGGTCGGACTCCGTCTCGAACCGGCGCGTCCCCTGCTGCTGTGCGGCTGGCTCACGCTCGTCGAGGCGCCCCTGTTCGCCTTTTTCGCCCTCGGCTACGGCATGGCGCCGCTGATCGCCGCGGCGATCTTCTGCGGGGTCTCGGCGGCCCTTGTCAACGTGCTCTGGGAGACGACGCTGCAGGAGCAGATCCCGCCCGAGGCGCTCTCGCGCGTGTCGGCCTTCGACCTCATGGGATCGCTCGCCTTCTACCCGCTCGGCACGGTCGTCGTCGGCCCGATCGCCGCGGTGATCGGCGTCGCCGGCTCGTTCGCCGTCGCGTGCGGCGCCACGGTGGCCTCGGGCGCGCTGCAGATCGTCCTGCCCGACATCAGGCGCGTCCGGCACCGGCGTGTGCCGGCGACCGCCTCAGGCGCCGCGAGCACGGTGGGCAACGCGGGCATGGCGGGCGCCGCAAGCACGGTGAGCGCCACGAGCACCATCTACACCGGCCTGCCGGTCTCCTCCCACTCGCGGTACAGCGCCGAATAGCGTCCGCCGGCCAGCACGAGCTCCTCGTGACTGCCGCGCTCGACGATGCGCCCGTCCTCGATCACCAGGATCTGGTCGGCGTAGCGCACCGTGCTCAGGCGGTGCGCGACGACCACCGACGTGCGCCCGCTGAACAGGACGTCCATGGCCCGTGAGATGCGCTGCTCGCTCTCGGCGTCGACGCTCGAGGTCGCCTCGTCCAGGATCAGCACGCGGGGGTCGGCGAGCAGCGCCCGTGCGAACGAGATGAGCTGGCGCTGGCCGGTCGAGAGCGCGCTGCCGCCCTCCTGGACGTCGGTGTCGTACCCGTCGGGCAGGCTCTCGACGAAGTCGTGCACACCGACGATGCGGGCGATGCGCTGCACCTCTTCGAGGCTCGCGGCCGGCCGCCCGAAGCGGATGTTGTCGAGGATCGAGCCGGTGAACAGGAACGCCTCCTGGGGCACCACCGCGAGCTGCTCGCGCAGCGAGCGGGTCGTCACCTTGCGCAGGTCGTGGCCGTCGATGCGCACGGCGCCCTCGCGGGGGTCGTAGAAGCGCGCCAGCAGCTTGATGATGGTCGACTTGCCGGCGCCGGTCGTGCCCACCAGGGCGACGGTGCCGCTCGGCGGGATCTCGAAGTCGACGTCGTGCAGCACGTCGCCGCCGCCGTAGCCGAAGCTGACGTGGTCGAACTCGACGCGGCCGTGGACGTCGGGCAGCGGCCGCGCGTCGGGCGCGTCGGAGAGGTCGGGCTCGGTGTCGAGCACGGTGTAGATCTTCTGCACCGCCGCCATCGACGACTGGAAGGTGTTGTAGAGCTGCGAGAGCTGCTGGATCGGGTCGAAGAAGCTCGCCAGATAGCCGATGAAGGCGACCAGCACGCCGACCTGGATGGCGCCGCCGGTGACCAGCGTGCCGCCGTACCAGAGGACGATGACGATCCCCGCCGCCGACATGAGCTCGACGAAGGGGAAGTAGAGGCCGCTCTGCACCACCGTCTGCATGTTGGCGTCGCGATAGGCGGCGTTGACCCTGACCTGCGTTGTCGTGTCGCGCTGCTCGGCGCGGAAGGCCTTGAGCACGCGCATGCCCGAGATCGATTCCTGCAGGTGCGCCGAGACGTCGCCGATGCGGTTGCGCACGAGGGCGTACGAGCGCGCCGAGCGGGTGCGGAACATCAGCGTGGCGACCAGCAGCAGCGGCATGATGGCGAGGGTGGCCAGCGCCAGGCGCCAATCGAGCACGAAGAGCAGCACCGCGGCCCCCAGGATGGTGAGGCCGTTGGTCACGAGCGAGGTGACCCCGTCGGTGACGAGCTGGTCGAGCGCGTCGATGTCGTTGGTCATGCGCGAGACGATCCAGCCGGTGCGCTGCCGGCTGAAGAAGTCGAGCGAGAGCTTCTGGATATGGGCGAAGACGCTGCGCCGCAGGTCGAGGATGACGCGCTCGCCGACCCAGCTCACCAGGTAGGTCTGCACGTAGCTGGCGCCAAGGTTCAGCAGGTTGACGGCAAGGAAGGCGACGATCACCAGGTCGAGGACGCGCAGGTCGCTCTTCGAGATGCCG
Organism: Thermoleophilia bacterium; assembly: GCA_035517975.1. Classification (GTDB taxonomy): domain Bacteria; phylum Actinomycetota; class Thermoleophilia; order UBA2241; family UBA2241; genus Bog-752. Next base: position 11,378 of record DATIYD010000082.1, read on the forward strand.
GAGTCGATGGCGATCTTCACGAGGTAGGGCACCGACAGGCCGGTGACGGTGACCACGATCATGGCGACGATCGAGAGCGCGGCGCGCCAGCGGTAGGGATAGACGAGACGCGCCAGGCGGGCGAGCTTGAGCTCGCGCGCCAGGTGGACGAACGCGCGCCAGCCGCGGAACTCGTGCAGGTCGGCGCCGCTGCCGTGGGGGCCCGATTGCCGCGAGGTCCAGGCCACGGTCAGCTCACCTCCTCGGGGCGCGCTGGCGAGACGCCGCGGCGCCGGTCGGCGGAGGCGGGCCGGCGGACGTCCGCCGGCCCGCCCCCGCCGACCACCTCGGCGTCGTCTAATGTCGTGCCCTCGAGCTCGGCGGCGCCGAACATGCGACGGTAGAGCGTGTCGGCGGCGATCAGGTCGCGGTGCACGCCGCGCTCGACGATGCGCCCGCCGGCCAGCACCACGATCTCCTCGGCCAGCGAGATCGTCGACGGCCGGTGGGCGATGATGAACGTGGTGCGGCCCTTCATGACCTCCACCAGCGCCCGCCTGATCTTGAACTCCGTCTCGGAGTCGACGCTCGAGGTGGCGTCGTCCAGGATCAGGATCTGCGGATCGACGACCAGCGCCCGGGCGATGGCGATGCGCTGCCGCTGGCCGCCCGACAGGGTCAGGCCGCGATCGCCGACCACGGTCTCGTAGCCCTCCGGCAGGGCCTCGATGAACGAGGCGGCCTGCGCGCGCTCGGCCGCCTCGCGGACCTGCTCGTCGCTCGCGTCCGGTCGCCCGAGACGGATGTTGTCGGCGATCGTGGTCGAGAACAGGAACGGATCCTGGGTGACGACGCCGATGTGGCCGCGCAGGTCGGCGAGGCGCACGTCGCGCACGTCGTGGCCGTCGATCAGCACTCGGCCGGCCCCGGCGTCGTAGAAGCGCGGCACGAGGTTGGTGAGCGTGGTCTTGCCACAACCGGTGTGGCCCACCAGCGCGATCGTTCGTCCGGCCGGCACCTCGAGGTCGATCTGCTCGAGCACCGGCCGGTCGACGTACGAGAACGAGACACCCTCGAAACGGACCTCGCCGCGCACGCCGGGAAGAGCGGTCGCATCGGGGCGCTCGGTCATCTCGATCGGCGCGTCGAGGATCTCGTACACGCGGTGGCCGGAGGCGATGGCCCGTTGGGCCAGGCCGGTGAGCCAGCCGATGACCTGGGCCGGGTAGATCAGCAGGATCAGGTAGCTGTAGAAGGCGACGAGCGAGCCGAGGCTGAGGGTGTGGTCGATGACCTGGCGGCCGCCGACGTAGAGCAGCACGACGATCGCGAGGTTGGGCAGGAAGCCGATCAGCGGGATGTAGAGCGCCCTGATGCGAGCGGCGCTCACCTCGGCCTCGAAGACGCGTGTGCTGCGGTCGGAGAACTTGGCGAGCTCGTCGTCTTCGCGGGCGAAGATGCGCACGATGCGCGAGCCGGTGACGTTCTCCTCGGCGGTCTCGGTGACGTCGGCGATCTTCTGCTGCACGTCGCGCAGGATCGGCTGCAGACGCCGGCTGAAGCGCACGGTCACGAGCAGCAGCAGGGGCAGGAACGCGAGGCTGATCAGGGCAAGCTGCCAGTTCAGCACGAACATCAGCACCGTGACGGCCACCATCGAGAAGATGTTGGTGGTGAAGAAGATGAGGCCGTACCCCAGGAACATGCGCACGTTCTGGATGTCGGCCATGGCGCGCGACATGAGCTGGCCGGTGGGCCAGCGATCGAAGTAGCCGAAGGGCTGGCGCAGCAGGTGCGCCCACATCCGGTTGCGCAGCTCGAACTCGATGTCGAGGCTGATCTTGCCCGTCGACAGGCGCCGGGCGACGGCGAAGCCGAAGCGCAGCGCGCCGATGCCCAGCAGCGCGAGGCCGTACCAGACGAGCAGGCTCGTCTTGCCGGGGACGATCGCCTTGTTGATGACGCCCCGCGTGAGCCAGGGGATGGTGAGCGTCGCCAGCGTCTGCAGCAGTGCCGTGCTGAAGCCCACGAACACGAGCCACGGGTAGTCGGCCAGGAGTTTGGTGATGCGCCAGAAGGTCTTCATCGGTACGGCAAGCATACCCGGCACGAAACCGAGCGCCGGCGCTTGACTTGTCACGAGAGCAAATTGATAATGGTTCTCAAGTAAGTGCCTCGGTGGCACACGGAAACCGGTGCGAGACCGGTGCTGCCCCGCAACTGTGACCGCTGACGAACGTCGCCGGCAAGCCACTGTCTTCCGTGACAGGGAGATGGGAAGGCGCGACTAGTAGGCTCGCAGGCGGCAAGCCAGGAGACGGGCCCCCGAGGAGACACTGACAGCGGGCCTCGCGGGAGGATCGGCGTGCCGTCACATTTCTGGACGACGACTCTGTGGCCCGGCGGCCGGGATGCTCTTCCCGGCAGTGGTCATCCGGCTGCCCGCGCGAAGCTCCCCCACCACCGTATCCTCGCAGTGCCAGAGGCAACCCAACCAGATCAGGGAGACGCCATGCGCAGAGACGTAGAGACGCTGCCTCAGGGGCTCGGCCGCTCGGGCGGAGAGTCACGTGCCGGCGCCACAGACGGCCGAGGCTACGTGCACGTCTACACGGGGGACGGCAAGGGCAAGACCACGGCCGCCTTGGGACTGGCGGTTCGCGCCGCCGGTCACGGCAGGCGGGTCTGGATCGGTCAGTTCATGAAGGGTCGCCCCACGGGCGAGGTCGCCGCGCTGCACGACAACCCGCTGATCGTGGTCGAGCAGTTGGGCGATCCCCACTTCATCGGCCGCGGCGGGATCGGCACGGCGCACCGCCTACGCGCTGGTGAGGCCCTGGTCAGCGCGTTCGCCGCGCTCACCTCGCAAGAGAACGACCTCGTCGTATTCGACGAGCTCGACGTCGCCGTCTCGTTCGGCCTGCTCTCAGAGCAGGATTGCGTGGACCTGATCGAGGCGCGGCCGCCTCAGGTCGAGCTCGTGATCACCGGCCGCTGGGCGCCGCGGGCAGTGATCGCGCGCGCCGACCTGGTGACTGAGATGCGCGAGATCAAGCACTACTATCGCAGCGGAGTGCAGGCCCGGGCCGGGATCGAGTACTAGTGCGTGTCGAGGGCCGCAGCCGTTGCTTGAAAGGGAGGGCGAGATGCCGTACCGGTGGGTGAGCGCCGCCGAGGGTGCAGAAATCGACAACGTGATCGAACATGACGCCGGGCTGCGCTCGCTACGCGACGCCGCTCGCTTGCTGGCGGTCGGCACCGCCGTGATGCGCGTCGCTCTCGAGCGCGGCATCCTGCCGAACGCCTTCCAGACCCCTGTCGGCCACTGGCGCGTGCCGCTCGCCGACATTGTGGCGGCGCGCGCGGGGGAGCGGGGCGCGCTTTCTGTGGCGCAGCGGCGCCGGCCGGGCGAAAAGCCGCCGGGGGCGGGCGCCTTGAGGGCGCGCGGACGCGCGTGCAGGAGCCCACAGACCCCCGCCGGCCAGCGTCGCGCTCGCATCCTCGAGGCGCTGAGTGAACGAGGGGCGGTGCGCGTCTCCTCGCTCAGCGCCGCCCTGGGCGTGTCGCAGATGACGATCCGCCGGGACCTCGAGCGCCTCGATCGCGAGGGTCTGGCGCGGCGGGCGTTCGGCGGGGCCATCGTGCGCCGCTGACCCGATCAGGGATCCCAAGGTCGCGTTCGGTGGCGTGCTGGCCTCGAGTGCTGCGCGCCGGTCGCCGCGCCACGCTTGCGTTGCTCCGTGGGTGGGAAGATGCTGGTCGACCGGCGTCTCGCCGAAAGGAGCCAAGACCATGCTGTGCAGTCTCGCGACCAAGCTCGACCAGCAGCAGCTCGACAAGATCGGCGCGCTCGAGAAGGACCTGGGGGTACCAGTGCTGGCCTTCGCCTGTCATGCGGCGGAGCCTGCGGCCATCGACGGCGCCCAGGTAGCCAGGATCAAGGAGCTCGAGGGCACGCTCGGCGTCTCGCTGGTCGCGGTCAAGGGGTAGCCCCTGCCGGGCCCCCGAAGCACCGCGCAGCGATCTAGCCTTCAGGTGAGCGTAGCTTCGCTCCGCGTTCGCCTGCACTCGGGGCAGATGCCGTACACCTCGAGGATATGGCCATACACGGCAAATCCCGTCGTGGTTTCGAGCTGCCTCTCGAGATACTGGAGGTCGCCTTCGCCGTCGAAAGCGACGATCTTGCGGCAGACCCCGCAAATGAGCGGATGGGCGTGACCGACGGGTGGGGCAGTGTAACAGGGAGTGTCGCCGCTGACGTGGACGCTGAGGAGCAGGCCGAGCTCGACGAGCAGGGTGACCGCGCGGTAGACAGTCGCCTGGCCGATGCCCTGGGTCTGCAAAGCCTCTGCGGCTTCGGCGACGGTGCTGGCCCGGCCGACCGTCGCGAAGTACTCCCAGATCGCACGGCGCTGCCGCGTGAGTGGGATACCGCGAGCGGCGAAGACGTCGTCGATCGAGGACTGGTGCGGCTGCCTTGGTCGTCTCATGGCTGAGAAGCATCGTCGAAGCCGCCGAGAGCGTCAAGATTGCCGTGGTAGGGCGCTGCAGCGGTCGACCTTGCGGGCGTGGTCAAGAACGTCACGCTCGTGCGGGCCCGGAAGCGCGCGATGATCGCCACTGCCCGGGGCCCGAACAGTGCCGCCAGGATGGCCGTGGCGCTCAGGTGCGACAGGTCGAAGGGCAGTCCCTCGCCGTAGAGCGCCACGAGCGCCGGCCAGGTATGGGGCGTGTAGGAGAGGTACATCCAGACCGTCACGAACCAGTCGAAGCCGACGGACAGTGCCGCCCCGACGAGCACCAGCTCCCAGCGCCGGGGCCGCCTTCCCTTGATGCCCATGACGCCACCGCAGACGCCGACGAGGCCCCAGGCGAGCATCTGCCAGGGAGTCCAGGGTCCCTGGCCGAAGAACAGGTTGGAGACCACGGCCGTCGTCGCGCCCACCATGAAACCCGGAGCCGGCCCCAAGGCGACGCCGGAGACCAGCACAATGAAGGTCACGGGCTTGAAGTTGGGCAGCGAGGCGAACAGCACGCGGCCGGCCGTAGCCAGGGCCGCCAGGGCGGCGATCAGCGAGAGCTCGCTGGCGCTCGAATCGCGCAGTCCGTAGGCGACAAGCGCCAAGCCTACGATGGCGGCGATCAGCACGAGGCTCAGAAACCCCCAGTTGACGGAGCCGGGGTCAAGCACGGCAAAGCCCGCCGCGACGATCGCCACGGTCCCGAGAAAGGCCAGGAGCAGCCGGGCGAGCAGGTCTCTACGCAGCCGACCGTGCAGAGCCAGCTGGACCGCGCTCACGAGTCCCCCCCTGCCCACTCGATCTCGTCCTCGCGCAGCACACCCGGAAGCGCGCGGCGGAGCAGACGGTTGATCTGCGTCGAGAAGAACAGCGACCCGTCGAGCACGTCCGCCGCCGGTCCGTCGGCCAGCAGGCCGCGGTCGCCCAAGACGATCACCCGCTCGACGACGCTGGCGGCGAACTCCACGTCGTGCGTGACGAGCACCACGCAACGGCCCGCGGCGACCCAGCGGCGAACGGACGCTGCAAGCTCGGCCTTGTGCAGTGCGTCCATACCTCTGGTGGGCTCGTCGAGTACGACCATCGTGGGGTCGGCACAGACGGTGGCGGCCAGCGCGACCCGCGTCCGTTCGCCGCCCGACAGGTCGCGCGGGTTGCGCTGCAGGAGGGCTGCGAGATCGAGCTCGGCGACGATTCCGGCCGTCAGGGAGGCGCGTTGCTCGCCGGTGATGCCCAGCGCGTCGAGTGTGAAGGCGATCTCCTCGGCCACCGTGTCCTTGACGAACAGGTCGTTGGGGTTCTGGCCCATCACGGCGCAATCACGTGCCGCCGCCGCCACGGTGAGCTCACCGACGTCACGGCCGAGCAGCATCACCTTGCCGGCCAGGGGCCGCGCCAAGCCGATGAAATGACGGACCAGCGTCGACTTGCCCACGCCGTTCTCGCCCATGAGGGCCACGGCCTCGCCGCGCGCCAGACTGAAGCTCAGACCCTCGAGCAGCGGCTCGTCGGGGTCATAGCCGATCGCCAGCTTGCGTGCCTCGAGGACGATGCCGCCGGGAGATCCTTGCGAGGTCGCCGGGCGGTGACGGGGCTTCGGGTCTTCGTGGGCGACCAGCAGACGGTGTGCATCCTTGACCGTCATCGGCAGACCCGGGTCGTCAGCGTCGGCGGAGTGCCCCCTGGCTCTGCGGGCAAAGAGGCGCGCGACCGGTGGCAGCAACCCACGGTGTCCGTCCAGTGCCCAGTCCGCGAAACGCTGCGGGTCGGCGTCTGCGACTAGGACACCGTCATTCATATACAGCACGCGGGTCACCAGGTGCAGGCAACGCTCGGTGCGATGCTCGGCGAGCATGATGGTGGAGCCAGTGTCCTCGGAGAGTCGCCTGATCGCGGCCAGCAGCTCCTCGGAGCTCACCGGGTCGAGCTGCGAGGTCGGCTCGTCCAGGAGCAGCAGCTGTGGCTGGGTGGCGACGACCGAGGCCAGGGCGACCTTCTGAAGCTCGCCGCCGGACAGCGTCGCAAGCGAGGCGTGCCGCAGGTGCGACAGGCCCAGCAGGATCAGCGCCTCCTCCACGAGCCGGCTGATCGCGGCGCTGGTCACCCCTCTGTTCTCGAGGCCAAAAGCGATCTCGCGCTCGACGGTGGTCATCACCGACTGGCTCTCGGGGTCCTGAAAGACGAGGCCGACGGCGTGGGCCAGCTCGTGCGTGTGTGACGTGCGCGTGTCCTTGCCGTCGACCTCGACGCGTCCGGCCAGGGTGCCGCCGTGGAAGTGCGGCACGAGGCCGTTCAAGCAGCGCAGCAAGGTCGACTTGCCGCTGCCCGAGGAGCCGACGACAAGGATCACCTCGGCTGGACCGATCTCCAGCGACACGTCGCGCAGGGCAGGCTGCCCGCGACCGGGGTACCAATAGGTGACATCGCTCAGCCTGGCGAGCGTCGCCACGGCAGGCTCCAGAGCGCGGGAACGACCAGAGCCGCGAAGGCGAGCACCCACCAGAGACTGGCGAGCTGGCTCCAGGGGTCGTCCAGCAGAGGGTAGAAGTTGTACGAGAACGCCCCGGCGAAGAGACCGCCGAGCAGTGCCGCCGCGGCGAGCAGCGCCGCCGCCGTGGTGACCAGGTCGGCGAGCCTCCAGCGGCGCTCGTGCGACCAGTGCGAGCGATCGCGGGCGCCGAAGCCGCGGGCCTCCATGGAGGCGGCGACATCGACGGCCCGCTCAAGACTCTGGGCCAGCAGGGCGGCCAGCAGCGGCACGCGCGCCGCCACACGGGCGCGCCGTCGGCCGGCGTCGAGCTCGACTCCGCGTGCGCGCTGTGCGTTGGAGATGCGCGCCGCGTCGCGCGAGAACACCGGCAAAAGCCGGCAGGCCAGCGAGATCACGAGACCGGTGCGAAACGACAGTCTGCTCATGAGGCCGAGCTGATCGTCGGGGTCGAGCACCAGGTTGAAGAGGGCGAAGGCCGTGATCACGGCGATGATGCGCAGGGCGGTCGCCACGCCGTAGGCGACCCCCTGGATGGTGATCGGCACGTGGAACGGGCCGAGCTGGAGCTGCCAGAGCACGGTGGCGCCGCTGCGGCTGATGAGCGGGTTGACGATGGCCAGGAAGCCGCCGATGTAAAGGGCCGTTTTGAGATAGGGCCAGGCGGCCCGGCCGCGACCGGCGACGATCAGGACGGCGAGGCAGAGCGCGAGCAGCAGCGTGACCTGGAGCGGGTTGATGAGGATCAGGGCGGCGAGGGTGAGAGCGCCCACGTAGGCGACGATAGCGGCGGGCCGCCGGCGCGCGAGTCCGCGGCGACTCGCCTCGCTTCGCCGCTTGGGGCTCGCCCTCCGCTCCACCGCGGCCGTGCGGAAGGTCGGCACACGGCCTCCCGGCTGCATGGCGATGGCGTTTGCCGGTGACGAGCCCAAGCTCTGCGCGTCCGGCGCGTTCACTGGGCGTGCCAGGGCAGCGCGACAAGCCTGCCGTCAACCAGCGCCACGCCCACACGCGCAGCGAGGGCGCCGGGCGTCAGCAGCGCGAACAGGCGCTGCGCGGCGGAGGTCGAATCGGCCAGCACGACCAAAGACGGACGGTGGCCGTTGTTCTCATCCGGCAGGGCGAGCGCGACGGCATCGGCCGACGGACCCCGGGCACCGGTCGGCGAGAGGAGCGAGATCCCTTCGCTCCCCAGCCTCACCAGTCGTACGCCATCTCCGCCGTCGAGAAGCTCGCCAAGCCACTTCGTGGCGGTCACCTCTTGCGGTGTCGCGACGACGAGGCCACCGGAGGGAGCTCCTGCAGTCAGGGTCTTCGTCGCGCTCAGGGTCAACCCCGATGCCTGCGCCCACTGCTGAAGTCCGGGCCAGTCCCGGCTCGTGGCGACCTCGAGGGCATGACCCTTCCACGGCGCCGGGAAGGCCGAGAGGGTCGCCGGGATGGACATGGCGTGGGCCCACTGGTGGAAGTCCCACCAGACGGTCTCGCCGCCGTGGAGCCGGTAGTCGGCGGCACCGACGCCGGCCATGATCCCGTCGACCCAGTAGAACCAGTCGGCGGCCTGCGCGGACGAGACGCCGCCAAAGGTCGACTTGACCCCGTCGATGCCGCTCACAAAGCCGCCGCCGTATTCGGTGTCGACGCGAGCGTGCTCGGCCAGCAAGCTCATCCCGGCGAGTCCCTTCTTCCACGGCACGACTTCGTCGAGCATGACCGTGGCACCGAAGTGCTGTGTCACGATGAGCCGCACCTCGCCGGAGGTGGGCGTCTGGCCGTTGACCGCCGGCGTGGCCTTGCCCTGCACTCCGGCGCAGCCTGCGAGCCCAGCGATCATCAGGAGCAGCAGCACGATCGTCGCGGCTGCAGGAGTAACCGCCAAGGTTCGGCACGACCCAGCCGACTTCCCGCGGTCAAGGGTGAGAACTCTCAGAGCTACGCCGGCACGCTTCCTCTCGCCAACACTGGACCTCTGCAGTATATGATACTCATTATCATTGCAACGACTGCGGTCGTGTTCGCTGCAGGCTCGGGGCCGGTGTCACGAAAGGAGATCACATGAAACAGAGGATTATTCTGGTGCTGGTCGCCGTAGCGATCGTCACCCTTGCCGCGGCGCCTGCTGCACTTGCCGTGTCGAGCAGCGTGCGCGTGCAGGGGGCGACCTTTCAGGTGCTACCGGCGACCGCAGTGAGCGAGGGCACGGCCGGCCGGACGATCGTCGACACCGACGGTACGTCGTTTGCCACCACGAGCGCCACCGCTCTGGGCGCGACCGCGACCGCCCTGCAGCTCGGCGGCCTGCCGTGGGACATGAGCGTCAGTAGCTTTGGTCCGTTCGTCAATTCGATCGACGGCCTTGCGGCCGCGGGCGACTTCAGCAACTGGTGGGACATCGTCGTCAACGGTTACTCGTCTCCCGTCGGCGCCGGCAGCCTGCAGACGGTCGCCGGCGACCACTACCTGTGGTTCCAGAACCCTGATGCCACGGGAATCAAGCCGGCGTTCCTTCTTGTGACCCGGGTCAGCGGGGGCACGGCGAAGCACGGTTTCACTCCCGGCCAGACCGTCACCCTGACCACGGTCGGCGACGATCTTTCCAAGGTCGATAGCCAGGCTGACGCAACACGCTTCTCGACCACCTCCATCCAGACTCCGGCGCAGTTCTCCGCCCTCTCAGGCGCCACGGTGCATGTGGGCAGCCAGGTCCACAGCGCTGCCGGCTCCACGCTCGCGGTCACGGGTCTGGCGCCGGGCACGTATGCCGTCTGGTCTGAGAAGGCCATGGACGCCACAAACGTGTACGCGACGTCAGCGACGACGCTGTTCAACGTGGGTGCCAAGCCCTCCCTCGGTGCGCTTGCGGCAGGGCGCACAGACGCCAAGACCGTCAAGGTGCACTTCACGCTGAGCGAACGCACGACCGTCACCATCGCCGTCACGAAGGGCTCAAGGATGCTCGCGAAGTGGAGCGGAGCACGAGCTGCGGGCGCGCAGACGCTGATGCTGCGTCTAAGTCGCGTCGCACCCAGGACCATGTCCATCAAGGTCAAGGTCACCGCGATCGACGGCTGGGGTCGCACGACCGTCAAGACAAACGTCATTCCGAAGGGCAAGTAGGTGCAGCACTGCGTCTTCGCAACGGCCCTGCGCGGTCCGGGGGCATGACACCGTTCGTGGCTGCAGCGAGTAGCCACGGCGGAGCGCTCGGCGCGCGGCGGACGCCGCCCCCCAGGGGACCGTCCGCCGCGCCCGCGGCGCGGGACGGCGGGGGTGCGGGCGTACCACCGCGAGCCGGGACTGCGGAGGCTCGTGCATGAACGGTGGCCTGCGTCACATGGCCGCGGTCCAGCGCACCATCGCTGCGATCATCGTGGTCGGCTTCGTGGCGGCGATCGGCGTCCTTCTGCTGATGGACGGGAGGGGGTCGTCGTCCGGGGGCGCTGCCGCCGTGTCCTCTTCGCCGATCGCGTCGATAGCAGGCGTCGCCGCTGCTTCTGTGCCTTCGCCGGGCGCGACCGCGCCGGCGGCTTCGACACCGGCGGCGGCGAAGCCGGCGGCCTCGGGGCCGGCGCCGGCGGCAACCACGCCGGCGGCAACCACGCCGGCGGCCACGTCCGGGGTCGGCTCGACGAAGGCCCCATCGGCCACCCGGGAGGCCGATGGGGCCTCCCGGGTGTCGGCTGCCACGCCACGCGCCTCGAGCCGGAAGTCCACCCCGAGACCCAAGCCGGCCGCGGCCTCAGGAGCCTCATCGGTGTCTTCGAAGGTGCGCCGCTCGGTCGACAGGGCGGTCTCCTATTTCCGCGCCAACCAGTCGACCACGGGAGGATTTGGCGCGTCGGGGCAGACGGCGACTACGACGCCCTGGGTCGTTCAGGCGATCGCGGCCGCCGGCGCGAACGCCTCGACGTTCGAACGCTCGGGGGGGAAGAGCCCGATCGCCTACCTGCAGTCGCTGGACATCGAACGTGAGGCCACGGGCGGCTCCGGGACGACCAGCAATCCGGCCAACTTCTACGCCAAGATGATCGTCACGTACCACGCCGCCAAGGTCTCGTCGCTCATCGCCAAGGCCGGCAGCAAGCACATCGATCTTGCAGCGAGTCTCCTCGCCTACGAGAACAGCCAGAACGGAGTCTTCTCCACGACACCGGGGGGGAGCGGCACCTACGCCGCCATCTCCACCACCGCCTGGGCGGTGATCGCTCTCAGGGCGGCAGGACGCAGCCCCTCGCAGCTCGCGTCGTCGGTCTCCTGGCTGGCGAGCCAGCAGGGGTCTGACGGCGGGTTCTCCTTCACCCCCGGTGGGTCGCCCGACCCCGATGACACGGCCGCGGCCGTCGAGGCGCTGAGGGCGGGCGGGGTCTCCGCCTCGAACGCCACGATCAAGCACGCCCTTTCGTATCTGCACAGCCAGCAGATGAGCAATGGCGGCTTCACCTCGGGCATGGGCGGCACGACCAACGCCGAGTCGACCGCATGGGCGGTCCAGGCGATCCGCGCCGTCGGTCAGAATCCGACAGGTGCCGCCTGGAAGAAGGGGGGCAAGACGCCGATCGCGTTCCTGCTCTCGCTACAGGCGAGATCCGGTGCTTTCTACCACTACGGCACGACCCTTGCTATGCCGCTTCTGACCACGTCGCAGGTCGTGGTCGCGCTCAGCGGCAAGACATACCCGTTCTGAGGTGCAGCG
>DATIYD010000083.1:0-6757 GCA_035517975.1 Thermoleophilia bacterium
TCAAGCGGCTGCGTGCCCCGGAGATGCCCGAGCTGCTGGCCGCCCACGAGAGGGTGGTGCGGCGCACCGTCGTCGTCGCTCCACGCCCGCTCACGAAGTCTTAACGTTCTCGGGCTATACTGGCCAGCGACGTAGCGCGGCAACCGTAGCAGAGGGGTGCGATGGCCAAGGAATCCATCCTCGTCGTCGACGACGAGCGGGAGATCCTCGAGCTGGTCAAGTACAACTTGGCCAAGGAGGGCTACAGCGTGGTCTGCGTCGAGACCGGCGAAGACGCGCTGAGCGCGGCGCGTCTGAAGCTGCCCGACCTCGTCCTGCTCGACCTCATGCTGCCCGGCGTCGACGGCCTCGAAGTCTGCCGCAAGCTCAAGGCCGACCCCAAGACGCACGAGATCCCCGTGGTGATGCTGACGGCCAAGGGCGGCGAGGCCGACATCGTCGCCGGGCTCGAGCTCGGCGCCGACGACTACGTGACCAAGCCCTTCAGCCCGCGCGTGCTGACCGCGCGGGTCAAGGCCGTCCTGCGACGCGAGCAGGCCGAGAACGGCGACGGCCAGGCCACCATCAAGATCGGCGACCTCGTCTTGCACCCGGGCCGCCACCAGGTGCTCGTGGCCGACCGGCCCGTCGACCTGACGGCGTCGGAGTTTCGTATCCTGCTCTTCATGGCGCGCAAGCCCGGCTGGGTCTTCACGCGCCAGCAGATCGTCGATGCCGCGCAGGGCGACGATGTGTACGTGAACGAGCGGTTCGTGACCGACCGCTCGGTAGATGTGCACATCGTCTCGCTGCGCCGCAAGCTCGGACCGTGCGGCGGCTACATCGATACGGTGAGGGGTGTAGGCTACAGGCTCAAAGACGAGTGAGCCGTGCGACATACCCCGCTGTTCTGGAAGCTCTATCTCACCTACCTGCTGGCGGTCGCCCTGTGCGCGGGGCTGGTCGGCTGGCTGGCCGTCGGCACCGCCTCTGACCTCTACCATCAGCAGGCCTTCAAGGATCTGAGAGCGCGCGCCGAGCTCGCCAGCAGCCAGATCGCGCCGTTGCTCGACCACCCGGCGCAGCTCCAGGCGCTCGTCAAGACCTTCGGGACCAACGCCGACACACGGCTCACCGTGATCGCCGGCCCCGACAGCCGCACGGCGGTCGAGGGCAAGGTACTCGCTGACTCCGAGGCCGACCCGGCGACGATGCAGAACCACGACACGTCCGACCGTACAGAGGTGATCGCCGCGCTGAGCGGTGCTCCCGGCCAGAGTGTGCGGCGCAGCGACACGCTCCACATTCGCATGTTCTACGTGGCGATCCCCGTCTTCGACGCCAACCACAAGGTCGAGGCGGTGGTTCGCACGGCGTTGCCGCTCACCCAGGTCAACGGCAAGTTGAGCGCCATGACGCGCCGCATCGGCCTCGGCGCGCTGATCGCGGCGATCGCGGTGGCGTTGCTCGGTTTGCTCGTCTCGCGCAGCATCTCGGGACGCATGCGCGTCATCAAGCGCGGCGCCGAGCGATTCGCCGGGGGCGACTTCAGCCACGAGATCCACGTGGCCGACGCCGACGAGATCGGCGAGGTGGCTCTCGGTCTGAACGCCATGGGACGGCGACTGAACGACACGATCCAGACAATCACCGAGGAGCGCAACGAGCGCGAGGCGGTGCTGGCCGGCATGACCGAAGGTGTGCTCGCGGTGGACAATGAGGAACGCGTCATCACGATAAATGCTGCCGCTGCCGACCTGCTCGGCGTCGCACCGGAACAGGCTCATGGCCGCAGCATCCAGGAGGTCGTGCGCAACCCCGACCTGCAGGCGTTCGTCACCGCCGTGCTTGCGGGCGATGGTCCGGCCGAGGGCGAGCTCGTCGTCCATGCCGATCAGAACCCCCGCGAGCTCAGGGTGCATGGCGCCCTTCTGAGCGACGGCAGCGGCGATGGCGAGCGTGAAGGCCACGGCGCGGTCGTCGTGCTGAACGATGTGACGCGCATGCGGCACTACGAAGCCATCAGGCGCGACTTCGTGGCCAACGTCTCCCACGAGATCAAGACGCCGGTCACCACCATCAAGGGCTTCGCCGAGACACTGCTCGACGGCGCCCTCGACGACCGTCACGACGCCGAGCGGTTCCTGCGCATCATCGTGGGCCAGGCCGATCGCCTGAGCGCCATCATCGGCGACCTCCTCAGCCTCTCGAGCCTCGAAAGCGACGCCGAAGACGCCGCCATCTCGCTCGAGCGCGGCAGCATCCGCGACGTCCTGCAGGTCGCCCTCGACGTCTGCGAGATGAAGGCCGGCCCTCGGCAGGTCATGCTGACGCTCGCCTGTGCCGAGGATCTCTACGCCGAGATCAACCCACCGCTTCTCGAGCAGGCCGTCGTCAATCTCATCGACAACGCGGTCAAGTACAGCCCCGAGGGCGCCACGGTCGAGGTCTCAGCCGCCCTCGAGGCGACCGGCCTGTCGATCAGGGTCAAGGACACCGGCCGGGGGATCCCCCGCGAGCATCTGACGCGCTTGTTCGAGCGCTTCTACCGTGTCGACAAGGCGCGCAGTCGCGACATGGGCGGCACCGGCCTCGGGCTGTCGATCGTCAAGCACATCGCGGTGGCGCACGGCGGCTGGGTCGCCGTCGAAAGCACCCCGGGCCTGGGCAGCACGTTCACCATCACGCTGCCCGTCTGAGCGCCCTCCGCGGCCCGCCGGCCGCCGTCGGGGCCGCCGGCGACAGACCGCACCACAAATCAGACCGGGCGGCCGCTTTCGCGGCCGCCCGGCAGGGGCTGTCTACATCCGGCGCTCGTCCGGGACTTTGTCGGAGCCCGAAAGCGCCGACCGTTAGTCGGGATGGGGTCCGCCAGGGAAGGGGAGCCCGCCTCGAACGATCGCGGCTAGCCCCTTACTTGGCACCTGTCACCAGCAGGGCTTGCTGCCGGCCTTGATGCTGGAGTGCCAGACCTTCTCGATGGCCGTGACGGCCTTGGTCGGCAGCGGCACGAAGGTGAGCCTCTTCGCGTCTGCGATGCCCGTCTTGTTCTTGAACGCCCAGTTGAAGAAGCTGAGCATGGTGTGGGCGGTCGCATAGTTCGCCTGGGCGCGGCGCACGAGGATGTAGGTCTCGCCGGTGATCGGCCAGACGGTCTTGCCCTTCATGTTCTCGAGGTTGGTGGCGAAGCCGTTGGACCACGTGTACGTGGCGTGAGCGCCGGCCGCGGCGAAGGTCTTCTGCGACGGCATGACCCACTTGGCCGAGAGGTTCTTCATCTGGGCGAAGGGGATGTGGTCACTGACGGCCCAGGCGTACTCGACGTAGCCGATGGCGCCCTTGTGCTGCTGCACCGCCGTGGCGACGCCCTGCGACTTTGCCGCACCGACACCGGTCGGCCAGGAGATCGTCATGCCCTGCCTGGTCCAGGCCCCGGTGACCTTCGTCAGATACATGGTGAAGATGAAGGTCGTGCCCGACTTGTCGGAGCGGTGGATGACGGTGATGCGAGTGCTGGGGAGCTTGAGGCCGGGGTTCAGCTTCTTGATGGCCGCGTCGTTCCACTTGGTGACGTGGCCCAGGTAGATCTGCGCCAGGAGGGGCCCGGAGAGCTTGAGCTTGCCGCTCTTCACGCCCGGGATGTTGACGATCGGCACGATGCCCTCGATGCACGAGGGGAACTGGACCATCTGAGGCGATCCGTTCAGCGTGGGGGGCGTGCCACCTGAGCGCAGAAGGGGCTGGTCGCTCGCGCCGAAGTTGACGGTCCCGGCTACGATCGCGTTGATGCCTGCGCCAGAGCCGACGCCCTGGTAGTTGATCCTGGCCGCACGGTAGTGGGACGCCCACTGCTGGTAGAGGAGCTGGGGCGCGGTCGCGCCGGCGCCGGTGATCGTCGTCTTTGCAAAGGCGGCCGAGGCACCCCCCAGCATGACGAGACCGACACCGACGACGATGCCGGCCCGCACGGGCCATGTTCTTGCCAGTAATCTCATCCTTGTCTCTCCTTTGCTCTGGTCCGCGCCCTAATGCACGGCTCCGACTAACGCAGGAAACTCTAGAGGGCGGGCATGAGCCGCTCATGAAGGGCCGGTAAGCGGGGTGATAGATGTCGGTTGCGGCGTCGTGACGACTCGATGTGCGAGGCGTTAGTGTGCCTGTCGCGGCGAGGACCGCCGCGTCGGGAAGGGGCGGCAGAACGACGGCGGGCCCGCTCCCGCGGGCCCGCCGTCGTTGCTGAACCAGGCGTCCGGCCAACGCCGGACGTGGCCGTCGTGCTTGTGGCTTACGGGGTGTCGAACGTGAACCAGTCGTTCGTCACGTCGCCGCTGACGCCCTTCGGAGTGGTGACCGTCACGTCGATAGTGCCGGCTCCGGCGGGAGCCACGCACGTGATCTCTGTGTCGGAGACCACAATGACGCTGGTGGCTACGCCATCGGCGAAGTTCACAGCGGTCGCGCCGGTGAAGCCGGTGCCGGTGATGGTGACGGCGGTACCGCCGGCGGCCGGACCCTCGTTCGGGGAGACGCCCGTCACGGCCGGGGCGCCCGAGGCTGTCGTGGGAATGGTGAACGTGTACTGGTTGAACATCGACGGCACAGTCGTGCCCGCCGCGGTCTGGACCATCACGAAGATCGTGGTGTTGGCGTTGACCAGGGCCGTATAGGCGGGAGACGTGGCCGTGATCTGCGTCGCGGAGTCGGCTGTGATCGTGCCGGGCAGGCCGCCGAATGTGACCGCGCTGGCATCGGCGAGATGGGTGCCGGTGATGGTGACGGACGTGCCACCGGCCATTGGGCCCGACGTCGGGCTCAGGGCCGTGATCGTCGGCAACGGCAGCTTGTAGGTGTAGCGGCTGGCCTTCGCCTTCGCGCTCATCGCTCCCGACTTGCTCACGATCCGCACCTGCACGGCGCCGGCGGCGTGGCGCGGGGCCTTGACCATGAGCTTGTGGGCCGACAGCACATGAAGGTGCGTCGCGGCCTTGGTGCCGAACAGGACCTTCTTGACCGCGCTGCCGCCGCCGCTCATGAAGTTCTTGCCGGTGATGGTGACTTTGTTGCCGCCCGCGGTCGGACCGCTCGCGACGGACAGCTTGCTCACGACCGGAGCGCTCGTGGCGGCGAAGGCGACGCTCGCCGACGCGAGCCCGGCCAGCGCCACGGCCAGCACCACGAGACCGAACAGGCTGGCTCCGAACCGCTTCCCACGGTGTCCGGACGGGTGGACAGAACTGCGTGTCCTCATCTTCTTCCTTCTTTCTCTGGCTTTCGCGCTTGGCGCGCCCCTCCTCTAGCGGGCCGACTCTAGCCAGTCGATATGAGCTCCGCGTGAGCACTGTGTGAGCCACAGGCCACTGATCGGTTGGCCTCTCGCGAAGACCTCGTGAGCATGGCGTTCGCGCGGCTCAGGCGAACCTGTCCGCCGGGTGCGGCTCCTGCACGCCGACGTCTCATGGCGTCGCCGATTGCCGCATCCGGATCTCGCACGAAGGCGACGGCCGGTCTGCCTCACGACAAACGCACCCCAGGCTAACGCAGCGCTAACCCGTGGCCGGTAGATTTCGCCGGGCGGTCCGCCGCCAAAGTCCAGGGAAGGAACAAGGAGAACACATGACGAGACAGCAGCGTTCGGGAAGATCGAAGAGGTTCTGGTATCCGGCCGTCGTGGCGATCGCTCTCGCCATGGTCACGGTCGCACTCGCGGCATGCGGCAGCTCGAACACCCCGTCGAGCGGTAGCTCGAGCCCGGCCGCCGGTTCGGGCGGCGCCAGCTTCGTCGGCTCGGGCTCCACGTTCGCCCAGCCCCTGTATACGGCCTGGGCCCAGACGTATCAGGGCGTAGCGGGCGTCAAGCTGAACTACCAGGGCGTGGGCTCGAGTACGGGCATCGCCAATATCGAGGCCAAGACCGTCCAGTTCGGCGCGACCGACGCACCGCTCACCGAGTCCGACCTGCAGACCAACGGTCTCGTACAGTTCCCGACCGCCGTGGGCGGCACGGTCGTGATCGTGAACCTGAGCGGCGTGGCCAATGACGCGCTCACGCTGAACGGCGCCACGCTTGCCGACATCTACCTCGGCAAGATCACCAAGTGGAACGACGCGGCGATCAAGGCCCTCAACCCGCGCGTGAACCTGCCCTCGACCCCCATCCACGTGGTGCACCGCTCTGACGGATCGGGCACGTCCTGGATCTTCACGAGTTACCTGTCGGCCGTGTCGCCTACCTGGAAGAGCCAGATCGGCGCCAACACGACGCCCAGCTGGCCGGCCGGCGCCGGCGCCGCGAAGAGCGCCGGCGTGGCCGCGCTCGTGAACCAGCTCCAGGGCTCGCTCGGTTACGTCGAGTACTCGTATGCGAAGCAGAACGGGATCGCCACCGCGAAGCTGGTGAACGCCGACGGCAAGACGCTCGCGCCGACCCTCGCGGGCTTCGCGGCAGCCGCGAAGAACGCGACCTGGGACCCGAGCCAGGGCTTCGCCCAGGCGCTCGTCAACGAGCCCGGCGCGACCGCTTGGCCGATCACCGGCGCCACGTACGCGCTCGTCCAGAAGGACCAGCCCAGCGCCGCGACCGGCAAGATGATCCTGAAGTTCTTCGACTGGGGCTACAAGAGCGGCGCCGCCCAGGCGCAGAGCCTCGACTACGTGCCGATCCCGGCCAGCGTCTACACGATGGCCGAACAGCAGTGGTCGCAGATCACGGCGGGCGGCAGCCCGGTGTGGCCGTGAGCTGAAGCGAGGCGCCGGCGGGCGGCGGAGTCGTCAGGCTCCG
>DATIYD010000084.1:0-2903 GCA_035517975.1 Thermoleophilia bacterium
GGTGTCGACGCCGTCCGCGGAACGCTGCTGCCTGCTTCCATGGTGCCTCCCTCCTGTCGCGTTGGGCCGGCCATCACTGCAGAAGATCGACCGGCGAAGGGCGGGCTACGCCGTTGGTTTCCGGCCCCATCGGAAACGGCAAGAGTACGGGCGCAGACGACCGGGACGGTGGCGCATACTACCGCAACGGCGCCGAGAACCGGGCCGGAACAAGAGAAAGGACCACGACATGGGCAGTGACGCGGCGGCGGTCATAGAGGCGGCCCGATTCGACGCGGTCGTCTTCGACATGGACGGCGTCGTGACGCAGACGGCCACGGTGCACGCGGCCGCCTGGAAGGCCCTCTTCGACGCCTATCTCGAGCAACGGGCCAGGCGCACCGGCGAGCCCTTCAAGCCCTTCGACCTCGAGGCCGACTACCTGCCCTACGTCGACGGCAAGGCGCGCTACGACGGCGTCCGCGACTTCCTGGCCTCGCGCGGCATCTCCCTGCCCTGGGGCAGCCCTTCGGATCCGCCCGACGCCGAGACCGTCTGCGGCCTGGGCAACCGCAAGAACGACTACTTCCTGCGCGCCGTCGCCGAGCACGGCGTGCAGGCGTTCCCGACCACGGTCGAGCTCATCGAACGGCTGCACGACGCCGGCATCGAGACGGCCATCATCTCGGCCAGCAAGAACACTACCGCCATCCTGGCGGCGGCCGGCGTGAGCGACCTGTTCGCGGCTCAGGTCGACGGCGGCGTGGCCGAGCAGCTCGGTCTGCCGGGCAAGCCCGACCCGGCGGTCTTCGTCGAGGCGGCGCGGCAGCTCGGCGTGGTGGTGCCGCGGGCCGTGGTCGTCGAAGACGCCGAGGCCGGCGTCGAAGCCGGACAACGCGGCGGTTTCGGCCTCGTCGTCGGCGTCGACCGCTCCGACCACGCCGAGGCCCTGCGCGCGCACGGCGCCGACGTCGTGGTCAAGGACCTGGCCGAGGTGACGGTCGTGCCGCGGTAGTGCCGCCGACGAACGACGTCATCGGCGCTCCGGCCTGCGCGACTTCGCAGCGCGCGGGGCGGTGCCCGTTTCTCGCCGCTTGACTTACGGAAAAGATGTGTCACGATATATCGCGTAACAGCGTCATCGACGCGATAGCGACGAAAACGGAGGCACAGATGACGTTCCACGAAGATCCCGGTCGGGGCTTCGACCCGGCTGCGGGGTTTGGCCGCTGGTCCTACGGGCCGGCGCGCGAGCGCCACTTTCACGAGGGGCACGGCCCCCGCGGCCATTGCGGGCCGCACGGCTTCGGACCCCACGGCCGCGCCAAGCGCGGCAACGTCAGGGCCGCGATCCTGGCGGTGCTCGCCGAGCAGCCCATGCACGGCTACGAGGTCATGCAGCAGCTCGAATCACGCAGCGGCGGCATGTGGCGACCCAGCCCGGGCTCCGTCTACCCCACGCTGCAGCTCCTCGAAGACCAGGGGCTGGTCAGAAGCGAAGAGGTCGAGGGCCGGCGCGTGTTCTCTCTGACCGACGAGGGCAAGGCCGAAGCCGCGGCGATCACCGAGCAGGGCCCGCCCTGGGCCACCTCAGAGACCGGCCCCGGCGGCGCGCGGTTCAAGCTGCGCGGCGCGGCCATGCAGCTCATGGCGGCCGTGAGGCAGGTCGGCATCGCCGGCTCGCAGGAGCAGATCGACACGACGTTCGAGATCCTCGCCGAGGCCCGCAAGCGCATCTACGGACTGCTGGCCGAGAGCGACTGAAGCTCCAGCCGCGGCGCTCGCAGTCGCGCCGCCGCCGGCGGTGACAGGCGCCCCAGCCCGGCCTTGGGCCGGGCTGGGGCGCCCGGCTGCCGGCGCCCGGACGGTCTGGTTCGCGGGAAGCACGTCACCGACGCCTCGATCTTTCAGGGCTCGGTCCTGCCGCTGCCCTCGCGACCGCCGTGGCCCGACCAGGGACGAGCCCGAAGAAGACGCGCGCACCCGCGGTCTAGCGGTGATCACTCTCTGATGAGTCGCGAGATGGAACGTAGGTCAACCTGATCACATTCTCGTCAATGCGGTCATAGGTCATGAGGTGGAGCGGCGGCCGGGGTCCGGCGAAATATGGTTTGCCGTGACCAAGCACGACGGGGTGCAGGTAGATTCGATACTCATCGATCAGGCCAAGCTCAGTGAGGCTGCTCGCCAAGTCCGGGCCGGCAACTTCGATCTCGCCGTCGCGCTCGGCCTTCAACTCGCCGATCGCACCCTCAAGATCACCTTCAACAAGCCTGGCGTTGGGGCCGACCGACTTCAACGAGCGCGAGACGACCCATTTCGGCTGGGTCCGCCAGGCCGCCGCGAAGGCGTGTTCCTCTGCATTCCATGCAGGATGGTCGTCGTCCCAGTACCGCATGACCTCATACATCCGGCGACCGTAGACACTGCCCGCCTGCCCCTGAGCCTCCTCGATGAAGTGGCGGAAGAGCGTGGGGCTGGGCGAAAACGCCATATGGTCGACGTAGCCGTCCAGGGACTGGTTCATTCCGAACACGAGCTTAGCCATGCCACTCCCCTCTCCTCGCACGGCACATCCTCGCGTTTTGAGCGTCGTTGACGACTGAGATGTTGCGAGTTGTGCGGCCTAACGGTTGGTGCGTAATTCATCGGCAGTGAGCACCGCCCAGTACCTGACGTCGATGGCCTCGGGGGCGACGACGTCAGGCAGTTCGGGTGTGGAGCCAGAGACTGTGCAGACATAGACGTGCATCGGGTCGGCTAGCGAGTCAGCCAGGGAGAAGCCGACATGCCGAGGCGCAAGGAGAACGATGTCGAGCAGCTCCCGTCTGGCAGTCTCGAGTGGCGGAATCAGCCGCGCCCAGATGTAGTCGTTACGCTCACCACACGCCACGGACTTGAGCTTGTCGACCCGTCTGGGCGCA
>DATIYD010000085.1:0-4494 GCA_035517975.1 Thermoleophilia bacterium
CGCCGCCGCCGAGGCCCGGGCGGCCGAGCTCGCCGGCGAGGGCGTGGGCCGCATCGACGCGGTGCGGCGCCGCCGCGAGGAGCTCGTCGCCAAGGTCGGCGAGCCGCTCAAGCCGTACGTCTACGTCATCGTGGCCACCGGCAACATCTACGAAGACGCGGCCCAGGCCCAGGCGGCGGCGCGCGCCGGCGCCGACGTGGTCGCCGTCATCCGCACCACGGCCCAGAGCCTGCTCGACTACGTGCCCTACGGCGAGACCACCGAGGGCTTCGGCGGCACCTACGCCACCCAGGAGAACTTCAGGCTCATGCGGGCCGCCCTCGACGAGGTCGGCGAGGAGCTCGGCCGTTACATCCGCCTCTGTAACTACGCGAGCGGCCTGTGCATGCCCGAGATCGCCACGATGGGCGCGCTCGAACGCCTCGACATGATGCTGAACGACTCCATGTACGGCATCATCTTCCGCAACATCAACATGCAGCGCACGTTCGTCGACCAGTACCTCTCGCGCCTCATCAACGCCCGCGCCGGGATCATCATCAACACCGGCGAGGACAACTACCTGACGACGGCCGACGCCTTCGAGAAGGGCTACACGGTCGTGAGCTCAGACTTCATCAACGAGGCCTTCGCCCTGCGGGCGAACCTCGAGCCCTGGCAGATCGGCCTGGGCCATGCCTTCGAGATCAACCCGGCCACGCCCGATCAGGTCGTCTATCAGGTGGCCGACGCCCAGCTCATCCGCCAGCTGTTCCCCGAGTATCCGCTCAAGTACATGCCGCCCACCAAATACATGCCGGGCGACATCTTCCAGGGTCACATCATCGACGGCATGTTCAACTTCACCGGCATCTTCACCGGCCAGCACATCATGCTGCTGGGCATGCTCACCGAGGCCCTGCACACACCGCTGCTCCAGGACCGCTACGTGTCGATCAAGAACGCCAAATACGTCTTCGAGGCCTGCCGGCATCTGGCCGACGAGGTCGAGTTCCGCTCGGGCGGCATCATCGAGCAGCGCGCGAACGACGTGCTGCGGCGCGCCACCGAGCAGCTCGAGCACGTCCGCGAGATCAGCCTGTTCAAGGCGCTCGAGGACGGCGAGTTCGCCGACGTGAAGCGCGACCCGCGCGGCGGCCGCGGCTTCGAGGGCGTCTTCAAGGTGCGCGACGACTACTTCAACCCGTTCTTCGCGGCCCTGCGCGAGGGTCGTCTGAGCGGGCCACCGACCGGTCCCGCTCCGGGAGAGTCGGTGCGCGCAAGGCAGGAGGTGGCGTCATGATCGTGCGGCCCTACGGCGACACCCGCGACGACGGCGTGATGCAGTTCTCGTTCACGCTGCCCATCGCCTACTCGGTCAAAGCGGCCGACGTCGGCAAGCAGTTCGTCGAGCGCCTCGGTTTTCGCGACGTCGGCGTGGCGGAGTGCAAGGCGATCGATCCCGGTTTCACCTTCTACGTCGCCTACGGGCGTACGGAGATGGGCATCGACCCCGACGAGGTCAAGGGCGACTACCTCGAGGTCGAGGCCATGGACTACTACGCGATCAACGCGTTCATCAAGGAGCACCTCGGCCGCAAGCTGTCGATCGTCGGTGCCGCCATCGAGAGCGACGCCCACACGGTCGGCATCGACGCCATCCTCAACATGAAGGGCTTCGCCGGCAACTACGGCTTCGAGCGCTACCCCGAGATGGAGGTCCTGAACATGGGCTCGCAGATCCCCTGCGAGCAGCTTCTGCGCGCGGCGCTCGATCGCTCTGCCGACGCCATCCTCGTGTCGCAGATCGTCACGCAGAAGAACATTCACGTTCAAAACCTCACCAAAATGATCGAGCTGCTCGAGGCCGAGGGCGTACGAGAACGCTTCGTCCTGGTCGTCGGCGGTCCGCGCATCAACAACGCCTTCGCCAAGGAGCTCGGCTACGACGCCGGCTTCGGGCTGCGCACGACCCCTGTCGAAGTGGCCTCGTTCCTGGCCCAGGAAGTGGCCAGAAGGGCCAAAAGCGCGACCGTCAAGGCGTGATAGGTTGTCCACAACGTAAAGTAGAGCGGCCCCAGGGCGCGTAGGACACGCGAGAGAACCCGGCAAGGGCCGCACGTAGCTCGTAGGAGGCACTCGTGGCAGACAACGACATCGTCATCCTCTCCGCGGTCCGCACCGCCCAGGGCAAGTTCCAGGGCGGCTTCGCCGGCTGCTCGGCGTCAGAGCTCGGCGCCGTCGCCATGAAAGAGGCCCTCGAGCGCGCCGGTGTCAGCGGCGACCAGCTCGACGAAGTCATCTTCGGCAACGTCATCCAGGCCGGTCTGGGTCAGAACACCGCTCGCCAGGCCGAGCTCAAGGCCGGCATCCCCGACGATGTGCCGGCCATCACCGTCAACCGCGTCTGCGTGTCGAGCGCATCCGCGCTCGCCTGGGCGGCGGCCAACATCAAGGCCGGCGACGGCGAGATCTACCTGGTCGGCGGCACCGAGAACATGACGCGGGCGCCGTGGCTGTTGCAGAACGGCCGCTCCGGCTATCGCATGGGCATGCCCTCGGACCAGATCTACGACGCCATGGTCCTCGACGGCCTCTGGTGCGCGATCGGCGGCTACCACATGGGCTTCACCGCCGAGAACCTGAGCGAGAGGTTCGACATCTCCAAGGAACTGCAGAACGACGTCGCCTACCGCAGCCAGCTGAACGCCAGCAAGGCCGTGGCCGAAGGCCGCTTCGCCGACGAGATCGTGCCGGTCGCCATCCCGCAGCGCAAAGGTGACCCCAGGATCGTGGCCACCGACGAGTG
Source organism: Thermoleophilia bacterium (assembly GCA_035517975.1). Classification (GTDB taxonomy): domain Bacteria; phylum Actinomycetota; class Thermoleophilia; order UBA2241; family UBA2241; genus Bog-752. The sequence continues at coordinate 2,789 of DATIYD010000085.1, forward strand.
CCCGCGCGAGACCACGCCCGAGGCCCTCGCCGGTCTCAAGCCGGTCTTCAAGAAGGACGGAGGGGTCGTGACGGCGGGCAACGCCTCGGCCATCTCCGACGGCGCCAGCGCCCTCGTCGTGACCTCCCGCAAGAAGGCCGCCGAGCTCGGCCGCAAGCCGATCGCCCAGCTCGTCAGCTACGCCACAGCCGCCGTGCCGGCCGAGATCATGGGCTACGGCGAGACCGTCGCCGCCCGGAAGGCCCTCGAGAAGGCGGGCCTGACGAGCGCCGACGTGCAGCTCGCCGAGTTAAACGAGGCCTTCGCCTGCGTGGCCGCCCTGGCGACCCGCGAGCTCGGCCTCGACGCCGACATCGTCAACGTCAATGGCGGCGCCGTCGCCCTCGGCCATCCGCTGGGCAACACGGGCACCCGCATGATCGTGACACTCATCCACGAGCTGCAGAAGCGCGGCCAGGAGATCGGCCTGACTGGCGCCTGCGTCGGCGGCGGTCAGGGCGCCGGCAGCGTCATCAAGGTCGAGGCCTAGCAGGGGCCACACAAAGCACGAAGACGAAAGCGAGGCAGAAGTGAAAGAGGGCAACAAGTTCGGAGCGCATCGCGTGATCGAGCCGAAGGGCGTGCTGCCGCAGCCGGCCTGGAAGATCGACAACACCATGGAGATCGCCGACAACGAGATCCTGATCGACGTCGACACGCTCAACGTCGATGCGGCCAGCTTCACGCAGATCGAAGAGGCCGAGGGCGGCGACGTCAAGAAGATGGCGCGTCACAGCCTGGGCATCATCAAGGAGCGCGGCAAGCACCACAACCCCGATACCGGTTCGGGCGGCATGCTGCTCGGTACCGTCAAGGAGATCGGTCCCAAGCTCAAGGACCGCGACCTCAAGGTCGGCGATCGCATCGCCACCCTCGTCTCGCTTTCGCTTACGCCGCTCAAGGTCGACGAGATCATCTCGATCAACCGCGACACCTGCCAGGTCAAGGTCAAGGCCCAGGCGATCCTGTTCGAGACCGGCATCTACGCCAAGATCCCGAGCGACATGGACGAGGCGCTGGCGCTGGCCATCCTCGACGTGGCCGGCGCTCCGGCGCAGGCCGCCAAGCTGAGCAAGCCCGGCCAGACCGTGTTCATCATCGGCGCCGGCGGCAAGAGCGGACTGCTCTGCGCCTACGAGGCCAAGAAGCGCGTCAAGCCGACGGGCAAGGTCATCTGCCTGGTCCACGGCGACGCCGGCAAGAAGCGCCTCGAGAAGTCGGGCTTCGCCGATGTCATCATCCAGGGCTCGGCGACCGATCAGCTCTTCGTCTGGGAAGAGGTCAGCAAGGCGACGGGCGGCGAGATGGCCGACCTCACCATCAACTGCGTCGACATCCCGAACACCGAGATGGCCTCGGTCCTGGCCACCAAGGACGACGGGATGGTCTACTTCTTCTCGATGGCGACCAGCTTCACCTCGGCCGCCCTGGGCGCCGAGGGTATCGGCGCCGACACGACGATGATCATCGGCAATGGCTACACCAAGGACCACGCCGTGATCTCGCTCGCGGTCGTGCGTGAGAGCCCCATGCTCATGGAGATCTTCAAGGAGACCTATTCGACCGGCGCCGGCAATCCGGAGCCCGTCGGCATCAAGGCCTCCGAGGTCTAGCAGCAGCGACGACTCGCCCCGCCGCCCTGGCGGCGGGGCGAAGGGCAGCGAAGG